>JAEWTK010000207.1 GCA_023459535.1 Pseudomonadota bacterium | reverse complement strand
CCCCTTGCCTGCCACCAGCACCATGTCTCCGGCACCGGCTTGCCCGATAGCCAAGGCAATCGCCTGTGCCCGGTCCGGTTCGATCTCGTAATCACCGTGCATGCCCGCCTCGATCGCCTTGATGATGGTCTGCGGCGCTTCATCGCGCGGGTTGTCTGAGGTCACGATCACTTTATCTGCCAGCCGGGAGGCGACTTCACCCATCAGCGGCCGCTTGCCCGCATCGCGATTACCACCGCAACCAAACACACAAAACAACTTGCCTGTGGATTGAGCGCGTAAGGCATGCAGAACTTTTTCCAGCGCATCCGGTGTGTGGGCATAATCAATCACCACCAGCGGCTTGCTGCCGCCACCCATCTGCTGCATGCGGCCGGCAACAGGCTTGATCTGGGCAATAGCCGCCACCGCATCGTGCAGCTTCACGCCGGAGCTGAGCAGGGTCGCCAGCACGGCCAGTAGATTGGAGGCGTTGAAACGCCCCACCGCCGCCGCGGACAGCGAGGCGTGGCCGGACGATGTTGCCACCTGCATGCTCAAACCCTGCGAGGTGAAAACAAGTTCATAACCTCGCACCATGGCATCCTCGGCAAAGCCATAGGTCAGCAGCGGCTTGCCGGCTGCCGCCAGCTCATGCGCCAATTGCAGGCCGAAGGCATCATCGACATTCAGCACCGAGCAACTCAGGCTTTCCCAATCGAACAGTTTCTTCTTGGCTGCGGCGTACGCCTGCATATCGCCGTGATAATCCAGATGGTCGCGCGAAAGATTGGTCAGCACGGCCACATCGAAATGCACACCACCGACGCGCCCCTGCTCCAAGCCATGTGACGAGACTTCCATGGCAACCGCCTGCGCGCCCTGCTGCAGATAATCCGCCAACATGCCGTGCAACAGGATCGGATCCGGCGTCGTGTTGATGGCATGCGAAAGCGCACCGGGGAAACCGTTACCGAGCGTGCCCACTAGCGCCGTCTTGCGGCCAAGCAGACTCAGGGTCTGCGCCAGCCAGTGGCTGCAGGAGGTTTTGCCGTTGGTACCTGTGAGCCCGATCATCCAGAGCTTTTCCGATGGTCGTTGGTAAAAACTGTCGGCGATAGTTCCGCATTGCTCGCGCAAGCGCCGGACGGGAAAATTGGGGACTTGCCAGTCCGTATGCCAGTCAAAACCTTCGCTCTCCCAGACCACGGCAGCGGCACCCTGCGCCAATGCCTGGCCGATGAAAGTGCGGCCGTCATGTCTTTCGCCCGGGTAGGCCAGAAAGAGGCTGCCGGGCTGTACCTTGCGGCTGTCTGCAGTGATGCTGCCGGGATGAACGTCTTGCGCATGCAACAAGGAGAGGATGTCGCTCATACCATCTCCTTCACTTCCGGCGCCTGTTCCGGCGGGATCACGATGTTGTCATTGGGGGCGTCCTGCGGAATCGCCAACATGCGCAACGCGCCGGACATCACGGCGCTGAATACCGGCGCCGCCACGGCACCACCGTAATACTGGCCAGCCGTCGGTTCATCGATCATCACCGCCATGATCAGACGCGGATTGGATGCCGGCGCCATGCCGACAAAGGAGGACACATATTTATCAGCCTGATATCCGCCGACGCCGAGCTTGTGTGCTGTACCGGTCTTGCCGGCGACACGGTAGCCTGCGATCTGCGCACGCGGTGCCGTACCACCGGGCAACACGGCCAGCTCCATCATGTGCAGCATGTCCCGCGCCGTTTTGGCCGAGAACACCTGCTGACCGACTTGCAGGTCCTTCTGTTTCAGTAGCGAGACCGGACGCACTTCACCGTCGTTGGCGAATACGGTATAGGCTCTGGCCAATTGCAGCAGCGTCATGCTGATGCCGTGACCATAGGACATGGTGGCCTGCTCGATCGGCCGCCAGGTCTTGTAATCACGCAACCTGCCCGACGCCTCGCCGGGGAAGCCGATGTTCGCCAATTGGCCGAAGCCGACCTGGTTGAACACATTCCATAGATACTTGGGTTCCAGACCTAGTGCCATCTTGGCCGAGCCGACATTGGATGATTTCTGGATCACGGTCGCCGCATCGATGGTGCCCTGCGGATGCACATCGCGCACGGTGGCATTGCCCACCCGGAACCAGCCAGGTGAAGTATGGATCTGTGTTTGCGTGGTCACGGTTCCTGACTCCAGCGCCGCAGCAACAGTAAACGGCTTCAAGGTGGAGCCCGGCTCGAAGATATCGACGATCGCCCGATTGCGCGCGCGCCCCGCCAGATTGACCGGATTGTTCGGGTTGTAACTGGGCACATTGGTCATCGCCAGCACTTCGCCGCTTTTCGCGTCCAGCACCACCACCGCACCGGCCTTGGCCTTGTGCTGCTCGACCGCCTTGACCAACTCGCGATGCGCCAGATACTGCACGCGCCGATCGATGGCAAGCACCAGGTCCTTGCCATCCTGCGGCACTTTCACCGCCTCCAGATCCTCGACGATGCGGCCCTGCCGGTCCTTGATGACACGGCGACTGCCTTCCTTGCCGGATAGCAAATCCTGCGCAGCCAGCTCAAAGCCTTCTCGGCCGATCTCATCGACTCCGGTGAAGCCGACCAGATGTGCTGCGATCTCGCCGGCGGGGTAATAGCGCCGGTACTCACGCTGCATGTAGATGCCCGGGATTTTCAGGCTCATGACCTGCCTGGCCAGTTCCGGTGGAATACGGCGCTTCAGATAAACGAACTCGCGCGGGTTGTTCTCCAGCTTCTTGGTGATGTTGTCTGCTTTCAGGTCCAGCAGCTTGGCAAGCTTCTGCGTCTGCTCCTTGTTCATTTCCAAGTTAGGCGGATTGGCCCAGATCGACTCCACCGGCGTACTGATCGCCAACGGCTCACCATTGCGGTCCGTGATCATGCCGCGATGCGCCGGCAGTGTCAGATTCCGACTGTAGCGTGCATCACCCTTCTGCTGCAGAAACTGCTTGTGCGTGCTCTGCAGGTAGACACTGCGACCAATCAGCACAGCGAATCCGGCCAGCACCATCGCCAGCAGCAAACGGCGACGCCAGACCGGCAGCTGGATTGCCTGCTGCCGGCCCATGGGCGGACGATTCACAGTGATGGTATTGATCACTGCGCGCGCTCCTCAGCCGGCAACACATTCACTTGTCGCTGCAGCGGTACTACTTGGATTCTCTTGCTGTCCGGCACTTCCATATTCAGATGTTTACTCGCGATACTTTCTATTCTCGAATGCATGGCCCAGGTGCTCTGTT
>JAEWTK010000206.1 GCA_023459535.1 Pseudomonadota bacterium | reverse complement strand
CTCATACTCACCCCGCGCATGGCCAATTGCATGCCACCCGACTGGCTGGAGAATCCGGACAACCAGCGATGCACCCGCGCGACCCCGGCATCGGCCCGCCCATTGGTGGAATCGGTCAGTATCACCAGCCTTGGAACGCCTCCGGCAGCGAGAGTCTGCTCAAAATCCGCCGGCACGACGACCACAGGGTCCGGTAAGCGCCCCAGCTTCAGGTCCTCGATATACCCTGACGGCGGCAGTTCCAGCCGTATCGTTTCGCGTTCAAGATAGTTCTGCAATGTCGGTGCGTGCTCCATGCCTTCCACCAGCATGATGCGGCGCTCGGCGTGCGCCTCGAACCGGGCCAGCATGCTCGCCAGCATCAGCAGCAACACCGGACCGGAAAGAATGGACACGAGGCCGACCGTCAACAGGGCGCGCCGGTCTCGCAGGATATCCGCAAGCTCCTTGAAGAAAACGACACCCACAATATGAAATAGCGCCCTCATGCCGCATCCCCGAAAGCCAAGCTGAAAAAGGCATCTTCCAGATCGCGGCTCTGGGTAAGGCTCACGATCTCCTGTACCGAGCCGACCGCCCTGACCATACCGCCGGCGAGGATGATGACCGAATCCGCCAGCTTCTCCACCTCGCCCATCACATGGCTCGAGATCAGCACGCAATGTCCGCCACCGGCCGGGCTGGCCAAAAATCGCAGCATCTGACGCAGCCTCCGCACGGAAGCGAGATCGAGCCCGTTGGTGGGCTCATCGAGAATGATGTGATGCGGCGCATGCACGATCGCGCGGGCAAGTGCGACGCGCATGCGCTCGCCCTGGCTGTACTGCTCTGCGCGCCGCTGCAAGAGTCCATCCAGCCCCAGGGCGTCGGACAGCAACTGCATGCGCGCCTGCAGTTGAGAAGAGGATAGCCCGTGCAACCTGCCGTAATAGGCAATGTTCTCGTAGCCGGTCAGCCTGCCATACAAGCCGCAGGCCTCGGTGAACATGCCAAAATTCGATTGCCGGGCCGTAGCTGAGCTCGCCGATATCTCCACCTTGCCACCGTTCTGACGTTCCAGACCGGCGATGATGCGCAAGGCCGTGGTTTTGCCGGCGCCATTGGGTCCGAGTAGCGCCGTCACCTGCCCGTCAGGCGCGGAGAAACTGACCTCGCGCAAGGCAACCACCTCTCCGGTGCGATTTCCGCTACCCGGATAGGTTTTGCTCAAAGCCTGAACCGTGATCATTGCGAACGCTTTCTCTCGACGAACGGCACAGGATACGGCACTTGCTCGAGACATGCCGCACCCAGTTCGCTGCCCGCAGGCATTGCCGCGAACTGAACAAAACGATAGACGATATCCGCCGCGCAGCCGTACGCCAGCATGCCATGACCGCCGCCCGGCGCCTCCACCACCAACGCATTTGATGGCGCCTCGCTGGCAACCGGATCAGCCCCGCCCTGCAACACCAGCAACGGGTACTGGCCGGCAGGTGGACTATCCTTGGGTTCGGGCGGTGCCAGTTGACCATCGCACAGGCGCTGATATTGCTGCCGCTCGGACGTTTGGAACCAGGCAGCGACTTCATCTTCAGGCGAACCGCCCCGAGGCTGATCGTTGCTGCAGGTTGCCGCCAGCCACGGCTCCCAATGGAATGTCTGGTCCGGCCCCGACCATGTAGCAGCGAGCAGCCCGAACAGCGGCCTCCAGTCTCCATCGGCGGTCGCCTGCAGGACGGCAGGCAGCATGCCGGCTCTGGGTGGGTGACGCAGAATTCTCGCAACCATACCGGCCAGTATCTCATCGGTCACTCGAACCGATTCCGACTCCCCGGTTTGCGGATGGGGGATGGTGACCGTTCGCGGCAGGCCGGCGCGCACATGCTGCAGGTCGGCAAGCGGATCAGGATAAGCACTCCGGCATGCCTCAGACTGCCGACAGGACGCTAAGGCCTGACGTAATGCGGAGGCCATGCGCAAAGCACGCTGCTCAGGCGTGGAAACATCAGTCAGAACCGGACTATCCAGCGTCACGGTCCGGATGGCCGCCGGCGCGATGACCGCCCATTCCATTGCAACCTCGGCGCCGTTATCTTCGGCCAGCACATTGACCCGGGAGATGCCCAACGCGATTCGCAGCCGTTCCAGATCCATCGCATGCTGTCTGGCAGGCGGCACTGCAGTGCCCGCCCATGATCGCATGGCATCACGGCATCGCTTCACTACAGCGGCATCCGCCAGCGGTTCCAGTAGTGTCTGTAGCGTTTTGATACCGGCCGGAATGCATGCGAGATCGGCCGCTGGCGGCGTGCCTCGCGGCTCCATCCAGATCAAGTCCCGGCTATTCAGCAAGCGCTTCAAGGTGGCGGCCATGACGGGCGCGCGTTCGACCGTATCGTTTCCGAAGCCGGAAATCCAGATGACGGGATCCGGCAGGCCATAGCGCGTGCGCGCCGGGATTCTGTACCAGCGCAGACCGTCGATCGCCGGCGAAAAATCCTTGTTCTCGTTGGCCAACTCCAGGGTTCCGCATTCGATCTCGTGCGCATAACCCGAAATACGACAAGCGGACGCTACCCCGGTGAACTTCGTGATATTGGTTTGCTTGTCTTCGCCATGCAACCAGACAGCTGCAGCCAGGACAGTCACGGCAAAAAAAATCCAGCCTGCAAATCTCATGTCGGTTCCAGTCTATGCATCAGGACACGCTCCCGGTCATTGCAAGACCTGCGCCTGCATGAAACTGCAGGATACATTGCCGCCGTCCCGATTATCCGGCAACCGTTCTGACGACAGGTCATGATGCATGGCGTGCAAAGGTCGTTCATGCCGAAAAGAATAAGAATGAGCAGAATGTTCCATGCAGACAAGCCGGGGCTACCGGTCAGCCGCCCCGGCTCGCTGCGTGAAAATCAGAGCATGCGTTGCAGCACGTCGTCCTTCTTGACCACGCGGTGGTAGATTGCACCGGCGATGTGCGCCAGCACCAACAGCACCAGCAGGATGGCGATCGGCGAGTGCAGTCCGCCGACACTGATCGCCCATTCGGTCTCGCCGGCAGGCTTGGCGATCACTTCCAGTCCGAAGAACTTGACCGGATAGCCCTTGCCGTAGACGTAGAGCATGCCGAGAAAAGGCAGCACCAGCACGCAGAGATACATGAGGCCGTGCGTGGCCTTGGACACCACATGTTCGATGCCTTCGTTGACCGGCCGTTGCGCCCGTTGCGATACGGCCCAAAGTATGCGCAGCACCACCAGCATCAATAGCAGCAGACCAATCGAGCCATGCAGCGGGCCGAAGGTGTCGCCCAGCCAGTGCTCGCCTTCATTGATGCGATCGCCGAGCTTGAAAAACTGCTCGAATATCAGGATGGCCATCACCCAGTGAAAGAACCTCGATACGGCACCATAACGCTGGCGGTTGTCATTCAACATAAGAACTCCTTTTGGTCATGAAAAAATCAATTGCCTTTCGACATCAGGCGCTTCAAATCGTCCACCAGTTCCTGGCTGGCGGCACGTAATGCCTGCATGTGTTTCAGCGCCTCGGAACCCTTGCCCTCAGTGTAAAGTAGATGCACCTGTACGGCCAGTTCATGCACCTTGCGGTGCCGCGTTTCCACTTCGCCGAATTCCGGCAATGCGCGCGTTTCCAGCTCGGTATCGAGCCAGATACCGAAATTGCACTGATGCACGTCCAAGTCCGTCGGCGCTTCGCGTTCGCCTTGCAAGGCCACCTGCAACGCCCGCACCCACGCCCGGTGTTCGACGATGGCGTAAATGAAAGGCAGGTTGCGGATACGGAACGGCATCGCCGATTTCCAGCTTGCGTCCGGTCGCCAATTGTTCATCCAGCCCGGTAGCTGCTCGGCCGGCATCGGACGCGCGATCGCATAACCCTGGCCGATCTCACAACCGAGATTGAGCAGCATCTCGCCATGTTCCAGCGTTTCCACGCCTTCCGCCACCGCCTGCCGACGGAAGGCGCGGGCCAGGCCCAGTACGCCTTCGAGGATGGAGAGGTCTTCCGGATCTTCCAGCATGTCCAGCACAAAGCTCTGATCGATCTTGAGCGTGACGGCATGCAGATGTTTGAGATAGGTCAGCGAGGAATAACCGGTACCGAAATCGTCAAGCGCAAAGCTGACACCGAACTTCTTGCAGTTGTCGATGACATGCGCCACCTTGGAGAGATCGCCCAATGCGTTGCTTTCCAGCACTTCCAGTTCCAGCATGATCGGATTGACCTCCGGAAACTTGGTCAGCAATTCTGTCAGACGCTCGACGAAACCGCCGTGTAGAAGGTGATAGCCGCTGATGTTGATGCTGACCGGGATACGCAGGCCCATATCCTGCCAACTCTGCATCTGTTTCAACGCCGCCGTGATCACCCATTCGCCGAGCTTGATCGCCAGCGCGTTGTTCTCGGCTACCGACAGAAACTGCGCCGGCATCAGCAGTCCGCGCTGGGGGTGCTGCCAGCGTATCAAGGCTT
>JAEWTK010000205.1 GCA_023459535.1 Pseudomonadota bacterium | reverse complement strand
CTCTTCCAGCAGCTTGTTGAGCGAAGCCGGCAGACACAGCGAAAGACGCTGCAGGCCGGACATGGCTTTCAGCACCTGTGCCAGCACATTGACGATGTCATTGGGGCGCACGATGATCTTGTGCTTGACCGGCATCAGCGGATCATTGTCCAGCGGGCTGATCTTGGATAGCTCTGCACCATTTGCCACCGCCTTGCGGAAACGCGTGCTGAGCAATGGATGTTCGTTGCGCAGGTTGGAACCGATAATGAGGATGCG
The DNA here is from genome assembly GCA_023459535.1 of Pseudomonadota bacterium. Classification (GTDB taxonomy): domain Bacteria; phylum Pseudomonadota; class Gammaproteobacteria; order Burkholderiales; family Methylophilaceae; genus UBA6140. The sequence goes on along the minus strand of JAEWTK010000205.1, from coordinate 2,682 downwards.
ATCCAGTTCCTCGATGTCCGGGATATTGCAGCCCATCCAAGGCGCACCCAAACGCTTGCCATCCAGACGGAAATCGGTCTGGCGCACACGGTAATCGACATTGCCGCAACCCAGGCCATCAGCCAGCTTCTTGGCCAGATAACCTTCTTCCATCGTACTGTTGGGCGAGACCAGCACACCCAGCGCATCACCGCCGTACTGGTTGGTGATGTCCTTCAGCTGGCCGGCCGCGAACTCCAGCGCGGTCTTCCAGTCGGTCTCCTGCCATTCGCCCTTGTGCTTGATTATCGGCACCTTGAGGCGCTCTGGGCTGTTCAAACCTTCATAGGAGAAACGGTCGCGATCCGACAGCCAGCACTCGTTGATGCTTTCCTTTTCACGCGGCAGCACGCGCATGACCTTGTTGTCCTTGACCTGCACCTCGATGTGCGAACCAAGGCCGTCATGCACGGCGATCGATGGCCTGCGGGTCAATTCCCAGCTACGTGCCGTGTAACGGAATGGCTTGCTGGTCAGCGCGCCGACCGGACAGAGATCGATGATATTGCCGGAAAGCTCGGAATCGACGCTCTTGTCGACATACGCCGTGATTTCGGCGTGCTCGCCACGATTGACCAGACCCAGTTCCATCATGCCGCCGACTTCCTTGAGGAAGCGTACGCAACGGGTGCACTGGATGCAGCGCGTCATGTCGGTCGACACCAATGGACCAATGTTCTTGTTCAGCACCACGCGTTTTTCTTCGGTATAACGCGAAGCCGGGGCGCCATAGGCCATGGCGATGTCCTGCAGGTCGCATTCGCCGCCCTGGTCGCAGATCGGGCAATCTAGCGGATGGTTGATCAACAGGAATTCCATGACGCTCTGCTGCGCCTCGATGGCGGCCTTGGAGCGGGTGAATATCTTCATGCCGTCGGCCACGGGCGTGGCACAGGCGGGTAGCGGCTTGTTGAATTTCTCGACCTGCACCAGGCACATGCGGCAGTTGGCGGCGACCGACAGCTTCTTGTGGTAGCAGAAACGCGGAATCTCGACGCCCAACTTGTCCGCAGCGTCGATGATGGTCGTGCCGTGCTCGACCTCTACCTGTTTTCCGTCAATTTCGATATTCAACATAATGATGTTCCATTCAACTGCCTGGGGACCGGCCGGCTGTTACCCGGTTATCGGCCGTCCAGCATGCTTTTGCCATGCCGGATGTAGTACTCGAATTCCGGGCGGAAATGCTTGACGAAGCTCAGCACCGGGGTCGCCGCTGCATCGCCCAGCGCACAGATGGTGCGGCCGGAAATGTTGCTGCTGACATCGGTAAGCAGGTCAAGGTCTTCCATACGGCCCTGACCGTCGACAATGCGCTTGACCACACGATAGAGCCAACCGGTACCCTCGCGGCAGGGTGTGCACTGGCCGCAGGATTCCTCGAAAAAGAAGTAGGACAGGCGCTTCAGCGTCTTAACCATGCAGGTGGTTTCGTCCATGACGATCATTGAACCGGCGCCGAGGCTGGAACCCGCTTTCGACAAGCCGTCATAGTCCATGGTGGCGCCCATGATGGCCTCCGCCGGCATGACAGCAGTGGAAGGCCCGCCCGGGATGACCGCCTTGAGCTGACGCCCCTTCCAGACGCCGCCGGCCATTGCCAGCAGTTCGGGGAACGGCGTGCCCATCTTCACTTCGTAGTTGCCAGGCTTTTCGACGTGGCCGGACACGGAGAATATCTTGGATCCGCCGGAATTGGCGACACCCAAGTCCTGAAATGCCTGGCCGCCATGCTGCATGATCCACGGAATGGAAGTCAGCGATTCGGTGTTGTTGACCGTGGTCGGGCTGCCGAAAACACCATAACTGGCGGGAAACGGCGGCTTGAAGCGCGGCTGGCCCTTCTTGCCCTCGATCGACTCGATCAACGCCGTCTCTTCGCCGCAGATATAGGCTCCGTAGCCATGTACGGCATAGAGGTCGAAGCTGAAATCGGTGCCGAACAGGTTTTCGCCGAGGAAGCCTGCCTTGCGCGCTTCGTCCAGCGCGCGCTCGAAGGTCTCGTAATCTTCCCAGATCTCGCCGTGGATATAGTTGTAACCGACCCGCGTGCCCAGCGTGTAGGCCGCGATGGCCATGCCCTCGATCAGCTGATGCGGGTTGTAACGGATGATGTCGCGGTCCTTGAACGTGCCGGGCTCGCCCTCATCCGTGTTGCAGACCAGATACTTAACGCCGTCGTAGTAACGCGGCATGAAACTCCACTTGAGACCGGTCGGAAAACCTGCGCCGCCGCGGCCGCGCAAGCCGGAGAGCTTGACCTGACTGATGATGTCCGTCGGCTTGACCTTCTCGGTGACGATACGCTTCAGTTGCTGATAGCCGCCGAGCCTGACATAGGTTTCCAGACTGGCCGGTTCCCGCTCGGTGATGGTCCGCAGGCAGACCAGCGTCTGCTGATCCAGATTGTGGGCTTGCACCTGCATTATTTGAGCCCCTCCAGAATCTCGTCCACCTTGGCCGGCGTCAGCGATTCATGCATTTTCGTATTGTTCACATGGAACAAGGGCGCGCCGCCGCAAGCTCCCATGCATTCGCCTTCCTTCAGGGTGAACTTGCCGTCCGGCGTCGTCTCGTTGAAACCAATACCGAGCTTGCATTGCAGATGATCGACGATCTGGTCGGCATCACGCAGCATGCAGG
>JAEWTK010000204.1 GCA_023459535.1 Pseudomonadota bacterium | reverse complement strand
CCGGCAACCTGTCCATCATGTATGGCTTCAAGGGTCCCAATGTCTCCATCGTCACGGCTTGCACGACGGGCACACACTCCATCGGTGATGCCGCACGTATGATTGAGTACGGCGATGCGGATGTCATGGTGGCCGGTGGTGCTGAAGCTGCAATCACGGAACTGGCAGTGGGCGGTTTTGCCGCTTCGCGCGCACTTTCCACCCGCAATGACGATCCTGCCACATCAAGCCGCCCGTGGGACAAGGACCGAGATGGCTTTGTCATCGGCGAAGGTGCCGGTGTCATGGTGCTGGAAGAGTACGAATCGGCCAAAAAACGTGGTGCCAAAATCTATGCGGAACTGGTTGGCTATGGCATGAGTGCCGATGCCTATCACATGACCGCACCAAACATGGACGGCCCGCGCCGCTCCATGCGTAATGCCATGCAAAATGCCGGTATCAATCCTGACCAAGTACAGTTCATCAATGCACACGGCACTTCGACACCGCTGGGTGACGCTAACGAAACCAATGCCATCAAGGCGGCGTTCGGCGACCATGCCAAGAAGCTGGTAGTCAATTCCACCAAATCCATGACCGGCCTTTTACTTGGCGGGGCAGGTGGCCTGGAATCCGTGTTTACGGTGCTATCTATTCATCATCAGGTTTCACCACCAACCATCAACATATTCAACCAGGATCCTGAATGCGATCTGGATTTCTGTGCCAACACCGCGCGTGATATGAAGATTGAATATGCACTGAAAAACAATTTCGGCTTTGGTGGTACGAACGGCAGCCTGGTGTTCAGGAAAATCTAATTCCTTTGCAGTGAACGACTTAGCTGCTGATGCTTCAAAGCAGGCTTAAAAATCGTTGCTTATGCACAGTTTTGATGCATGTGACAATCTGATGTACGGTTTAACGGTTGTTTTTATGGTGTTTTTTACAACTTATTGATTATTAACAAATTATTATTTGTTCAAAATCTAATCACCGTAAAAAAAAGCTAATAAGTCTGGTAACTTAGCAACGTTATTCGAAGCTCATCCACAAAACTATCCACAGGTTTTGTGGATGAGTTTTTTGAATATCGCGAATTCAGAAAAACTCAAGTCTTTATCCCCTCAGCTACTTGCTTTAGGATGGCACCTTCATGTCCAGAAGAACAAATCAGGCTGTTTGATGACGATAAACGCAAAACCGGAATACCTGATCAATGGCGACAGGGATGGCTGTTTATCTCCGCTGGATCGTGGCTACGCCTATGGTGACGGCGTTTTTCGTACGCTGGTAGTTAACAATGGTCGTCCGCAGCATTGGGTGTGGCATTACGCCAGGTTGCTGCATGACTGTAATGCACTGGGCATCGTTTGCCCCAGCGCCTCCGTGTTGCAGCATGATCTTGAACAGCTGTTTGCCGACCATTCTGGAATGGCTGTTGCCAAAATCATCGTGACACGCGGCGAGGGGGTTAGAGGGTATTCCATGCCGCCGCTAGCACAACCGACCAGGGTCGTCATCAAGTCCGCATTCCCCGAGCTGTCCCCGAGTCACTTCGAACATGGCGTGCGTCTGCATCAATGCCAATTGCGGCTTGGCTTTCAGCCTGTGCTCGCCGGCATCAAGCATCTCAATCGTCTGGAAAATGTCATGGCGCGCGCCGAATGGTCCGACAACGCCATTGCCGATGGCCTGCTGCTGGATATCGAGAATAATGTGATCGAATGCACCATGAGCAACCTTTTCGCCCGTTATGGTCGAACATTGTGTACACCAGACCTGACACGTTGCGGTGTCGCCGGCGTCACCCGGCAACGGCTGCTGGAGATCGCTCCGGATCTGGGATATGAGGTCGAGGTATCCGACATCCCCGTTAGCAAGCTGCTGGATGCCGATGAGGTGCTGATTTGCAACAGCATCTTTGGTGTCTGGCAGGTCCTGGAAGTCGGTCATAAACAATGGCCACAACAGGCACTGGCTGCTCAATTACGAAAGCTGCTACAGGAATAACATGCGTTCAATCAACAGGTTGGTATTTATCATTGTGCTGGTTGCGCTGATGTTCGCAGGCTGGATGGTCAATTTCGCCACCACCCCCGTGACCCTGCAGGAGGAAGTGGTAGAAGTGGATATCCGGGCCGGCAGCAGTTTACGTGGTGTCTCGGAACAACTGGCGAAGCAGGGCGTACTATCCCAGCCCAAAAGTTTTACCTTGATGGTCAGGATGCTGGGGATGGCAGGAGATGTGAAGGCAGGCAACTATCTGATAGAGAATGGCATTACGCCGTATGACCTGTTCATGACAATCACTGCCGGAAAAACCACTCAGGCCGGCATCACCTTCATCGAAGGCTGGACATTCAGCCAGATGCGTCAGTCCATGATGCAAAACGACGCGATCAGGCATCTTTCGATTTCTTACACGGATCAGCAGATTCTCGAAAGCATCGGTGCTGCTGAAACCCATCCAGAAGGCCTGTTTTTCCCGGACACCTATTATTTCAGCAAGGGCATGAGCGATCTGGAAATCCTCAAGCGGGCCTATCACGCCATGCAATCCAGACTGAATGAGGCCTGGGAGCAAAGGGAAGCCGGCTTACCCTACAAGACACCGTATGAAGCGCTGATCATGGCCTCCATCATCGAAAAGGAAACGGGCAGGGCCGATGAGCGCAAAACCATCGCCGGCGTATTTGCTAACCGCATGCGCATTGGCATGCGGTTACAGACGGATCCAACCGTGATTTATGGCATGGGTGAGCATTTTAACGGCAATATCCGCAGAAAGGATTTGCAGGCCGATACACCTTACAATACCTTTACCAGAACCGGTTTGCCGCCGACACCGATCGCCATGCCAGGACTAGCCTCGATCGAAGCTGCATTGCATCCGGCCAAGACGCGGGCGCTATACTTTGTCGGCAAGGGTGATGGAAGCCACGTATTTTCAAATTCGCTGGCAGAGCATAATCGGGCAGTCGTCAAATATCAGCTAAGAAGAGGTCAGGGTGCGCGGTAAATTCATCACGTTGGAAGGCATGGACGGAGCGGGCAAGAGCACGCACATCCCCACGATCATCGCGGCATTGCAGGCTAAGGGTTTGCAAGTTGTCAGCACACGTGAGCCGGGCGGTACAGCCTTGGGCG
>JAEWTK010000203.1 GCA_023459535.1 Pseudomonadota bacterium | reverse complement strand
CTGACCAGCTACACCCTGTGCAACAGGACGGCGATCAGAAGAGAGGCATCTTCCAAGGCCCTGACGGCATGGGGCTCTGCATCTGCCAGATAAACCATGCTACCCGCTCGAAGTGCCTGAGTGCGGTTATGAGCATCAAGCTCTACGGTTCCTTCCAGACACTGTATTGTGATGCTACCTGCAGCCCTATGCTCTTGAGTGGACTTCCCGGCAGGAAGATTCAGCCGGAAGACTTCCAGGTGGTCAGCCCTGACCAGAGTACTCGAATCCGTTTGACTCAGTCTTTTGCCAAGAGGTCGGATATCGATCAGTTCACCGGATTTTGCGTGCGGCATTGACATAATAAATACTCCTTTCCAGATATTACAAACCATCGAGACGGGATAAGTTGAGCGAGTTCATACTTGAACATCGATTCTGCCACATTCACTTCACTTGAATGGACGAGATAGCCTAGGGCTGGGTCACCCCCTAGCCAGGATATTGCAGTCCTAACGCTTCAACTTGCAAATTGTTAAGTATCAATCGGTACGTATTCACCCCATCCAGCTGAGCCATCCAGCTGAGCCATCCATCGAGAGCTCAGGTTTCGATGTTATGCAATCCCAAGTTCCTACATAGTAAACTTTACCCTATAAGATGTATATAAAATATTGTTTATGTGCGAATGTTGTGATAAATTAAAGATTCATAAAAAATAATTCTTTTGTTTTTTTTATGAAAAACACAATATCAATCAATTAGATATAAAGTTTGTGCGTGAAAAATTTCTAGCAAGTTCAAGAGGTTAACGGAATCAGATCGATGCATCTAACGATTTCACGAGTTGCCTCACTCTAGATTTTTAAAAACCACGCCACACAACTTTGGAGAATGGCAATGAGTGCGACGTTCACTAAATCCATGGCACGCAATATCTTCTACGGGGGGTCGGTATTCTTTTTCCTGCTCTTCCTGGCTCTGACATTCGACACCATGCAAACCTCACCCAAACGTGACAACAGTCACAACCTGACGCCATCTGTCGAGCGTGGGAAGAAGGTCTGGGAAGTCAATAACTGCATCGGCTGCCACACCATGCTTGGCGAAGGGGCTTACTTTGCACCTGAGCTGGGGAATGTTTACAAGAGGCGCGGGCCCGAGTTCATCAAGGGCTGGATAAAAGCCATGCCGACGGGGGCACCCGGGCGCAGGCAGATGCCACAGTTCAATTTGACCGAACAGGAGCTGGATGACCTGGTGGCATTCCTGAAGTACGCCTCAGAGATCGACACCAGCAACTGGCCACCGAATATCGAAGGTTAAGCCACCGTTCTTTTCAAGGAGACAATAATGCAATATCAATCTCAGTTGGTGGCAAAACCGTATTTCATTGCTGCCATCGCCCTCTTCACCGGACAGATCCTGTTCGGGCTGATCATGGGGCTGCAATATGTCATCGGGGATTTCCTGTTTCCCTACGTCCCGTTCAACATCGCTCGTATGGTGCATACCAATCTGTTGATCGTATGGCTGCTTTTTGGATTTATGGGCGCCGCGTATTACCTGGTTCCCGAGGAATCGGAAACCGAACTTTTTAGCCCCAAACTCGCGATCGTCACGTTCTGGGTATTCCTCATCGCAGGTGTCCTGACCATACTGGGTTATCTCTTGATGCCTTACGCCAGGCTGGCCGAGGTCACAGGAAACAATTTGCTGGCAACGATGGGACGAGAGTTTCTGGAGCAACCTCTACCCACCAAGATAGGCATCGTCATCGTCGCCTTGTCCTTCCTGTTCAATATTGGAATGACCGTCCTCAAGGGTCGCAAGACTGCCATCACCATCGTCCTGCTGCTCGGCTTGGTCGGTTTGGCAGTATTCTTCCTGTTCTCGTTCTACAACCCGGCCAATCTGGTCAAGGACAAATATTACTGGTGGTGGGTGGTGCACCTCTGGGTTGAAGGTGTATGGGAACTGATTCTTGGTGCCATACTCGCCTTCGTGTTGATCAAGGTGACCGGCGGCGACCGGGAAGTCGTCGAGAAGTGGCTGTACGTCATCATCACGATGACATTGATCTCCGGACTGATCGGCACCGGCCACCATTACTACTGGATCGGTGCGCCGGAATATTGGCAATGGTGGGGTTCGATCTTCTCCGCACTGGAGCCGATTCCGTTCTTCATGATGACCCTGTTCGCCTTCAATATGGTGAGCCGCCGCCGTCGTGACCATCCGAACAAGGCTGCCATTCTCTGGGCACTGGGTTGCAGCGTCATGGCATTCCTGGGTGCGGGCGTATGGGGATTCCTCCACACACTGGCACCGGTGAACTATTACACGCACGGCACACAACTTACTGCCGCTCATGGCCATCTCGCCTTCTTTGGAGCCTATGCTTTGGTCGTCATCACCATGATCTCATATGCCATGCCGGTGCTGCGCGGTCGCGCAGCGAATTGCCGGTCCGCACAGCTCGCAGAGATGTGGGCTTTCTGGCTCATGAGCATCGCCATGCTGATGATTACTCTGCTACTTACCGGCGCAGGCATCGTGCAGATCTGGTTGCAACGCATGTCGACGACACCGTTGGGGTTCATGGCGACGCAAGACCAGGTAGCCATCTTCTATTGGCTGCGTGAAGGCTTCGGCGTGATGTTCCTGATCGGACTCATCGCCTACATCAGTAGCTTCTTTATCAATGGCGACAAAAAGGCGGCGGCCTGATCCAGATGCTGGCATCAACTCAATGTTGGTGCCTGCAATGCTTGCATGAATTGATTAGCCAGATAGCTCAGAACGACAGTGAAAATCTACGACATTGAAATCACTGACCATGAAATAACAAATGGCCAGACCGAGAGTACTCGGGAAGCGCTACCTGGTGATTTTGCCATCTGGATCTTCATCTTTGCAGAAATGCTGGCGTTCGGCGTTTTATTTATCGCCTACGCGTTCAGTCGTGCCGGCGATGTCGAGCTATTCAACGCATCACAGCAAACCCTGAACCGTACGGCTGGACTCATCAACACTTTGTTGCTGATCACCAGCAGTTATTTTGTAGCTTGCGCAGTAAAAGCCATCAAATCGGGTTTGTCACGGCAGTGTGCCAACTGGCTCAGCGGGGCATTGCTTTTAGGTGGCCTCTTTGTGGTGATCAAGCTGATCGAATTCAATGAGAAGTTTGATGCCGGAATTTCATTGAGCACCAATACCTTTTACATGTTCTATCTTTCATTGACCTTCTTTCACCTGATGCACGTCTTGATGGGGATGATCATACTCGGCTTCATCATTGCCAAAGCCAGACGAGGTGGATATAGCCGGCACGACCATGTCGGCGTCGAGACTGGGGCCTCCTTCTGGCACATGGTGGATCTGCTCTGGATCATACTTTTCCCATTGATCTACGTCATACATTGAGCACCACATGAAGCAAGTCAAACAACGATTCGAGTTCGGCAGTTTCCTTATCTGGATAACACTGCTCACGCTCACCTTGCTGACCTATTTTATCGGCGAGTCGGATCTCGTCGGAGCATTACCCATGTTGACCATGCTCATGATCTCACTAATCAAAGGTCAACTGGTCGCCAATTTCTTCATGGGACTGAGATCCGTCTCTTGGGGATGGAGACTCATCATGCCTTCTTATTTTTTGCTGGTTGGCAGTTTTGTCGCGCTGGCTTATTTGAATAGCTGAAACTGAATCGGAGATATCGTGGCCACACCATATGCATTGCACAAGGAAACTCAGGATGATCAGGCAATCCCATTCTATCGGCCGCAGAGTAATGAGATAGAGATGTTCGAGCGTGCCTGGCGCAACCAGCTGCCCCTCCTGATCAAGGGCCCAACAGGCTGCGGCAAGACACGCTTTGTCGTGCACATGGCAAACCGTCTCAACCTGCCCCTGTACACCGTTGCATGTCATGATGATCTGACCGCTGCTGACCTTGTCGGCAGACATCTCATTGGCAATGGTGAAACCATCTGGAGCGACGGGCCATTGACGCGTGCCGTTCGCCAGGGAGGCATTTGCTATCTGGATGAAGTGGTGGAAGCACGCAAGGATACGACGGTGGTCCTGCACCCACTGGCCGATGACCGCCGCATACTACCCATCGACCGCACCGGCGAGATATTGTCCGCGCCGCCCGAATTCATGCTGGTGGTTTCCTACAACCCCGGCTACCAGAACTTCCTGAAGAGCATGAAACCCTCGACCCGCCAGCGCTTCGTTTCATTGAGTTTTGACTTTCCTGATACCAGTACTGAAGAACAGATCGTCACAGGAGAAACAGGCATCGATAGAATGACTGCGAAACGTTTGGTATCGATTGCTGCAGCTTTCCGCGAGCTTCGCGACCATGATCTGGAGGAGGTGGCGAGCACACGCCTTCTGGTATATGCCGCCACCCTGATCAAGGATGGCTGTGATCCGATAACCGCCTGTCGCGCAGCGCTGATAGAAACACTGACAGATGACCCGGATACCGCAGCAGCGTTGCACGAGGTCATCAGAGCCACTTTTGGCAATTAGCATCACGGCCGCTGAATAGTCAGTGGCCAGTTATCTTAACCGAATCCGGAGATCAGATGGAAGAATGGGTTGGCAGTGTCTGGCATCGGCTTGTCACCAGCGCTGCCGTTCGAAGATATCCGGAAGCAGCCATTCGACTGGAAGATATCAGCAAATCGCTATCGATCTTTTTTCGTGCGCTGGGCGGTGATGCCGGGCTGAAAGTGGTGGCCGCGCCAGCCATGCGCCACGGCGGCCGTAGGCGCTGGCTGCAACGCGTGGCCGGCAGCGGTCAGAAGGTCGAGTTGTCCTGGCGCGATTCGGAAAGCTTACGCCTCCCGGCATCTATCGATTACTTTCCGCAAAAGGAACGGAATCACGATCTCTACCTATGGTTAACGGCATTGTCAGTTGCCGATGTCGACGAGCGTTTACCCTGGTTCGAGCGCAATCAGCGAGCCAGCCTTAGCACGCTGGAGCGCTTTCCAGGACTGGTTCGCCGCTATCAGCAACTGGTTGATGCATCGCTGCAGATCAGGATTCCCCCAGAGGATCTGCGCGAAGATGAAGCTGCGCAGGAACGCGCGATCCGTCAGGCGCTGCTTCAACCCGGCAGCATCAATGCG
>JAEWTK010000202.1 GCA_023459535.1 Pseudomonadota bacterium | reverse complement strand
ACTTCAACGCTTTCAGGTAGCGCGGCAAATGCTGCAATCTTTCCCATGGCGTCTGGCTGCAAAAATGCGCGGGCAGCAATAGCGCCAGTTGTGCCTCGGCTTCTTTCTTGATGCGCGACATCGCATTCGGCAGGCTGTTCAGTTTCTGGGTCAGCTCCTGATACTCCACGGCGATCGATTGCGCCAGGCGTGCGCTGGCCTCAACAACGGCAGGCAGACGAGTTCTGGCCCGCTGCTTGAGCGTCATGAACTCGGCATTGGTGCGCGGCAAATCGTCTTCGCCGATGAAGGCGCGGTCGGCGATGGCCGTCAGCAAGTCTTCACGCAAGGCATCCGGCGAGATCAGGTTACGCAGCAGCAAGGCGTACTGGTTGAAACCGGGCAGGCCTTTCTCCAGCTGCTTCATCTGTTCTTTCAACTCAAACCGCATCAGGCGCCTGACGCCGGCGCGATGGGCTTGATTAGCTGCTGCGGCCGTGTCGAACAACTTGATTGAAATGCTGTCCTTGTGATCCTCCAGCGCGGGATAACCGGTCAGTTGGCGACGCTCTCCATTTGATTCCTGGCGATTAAAACTCAGCGTTTTCGGCAGGTCGCCAAAATCCCATTGTTTCAGGCCGGTCTTTTCGATATCCGGCGATGCACTGCGGAAGGTCAGCTGAGCGGCCTGCCCCAGTTGCTGCCGGAGCGCATTCCAGTTACGACCCATGCCCAACTCGCGATTCTTGTCATCCACCACGCGAAAGTTCATGCACAGGTGCTCAGGCAACTCCCCCTGCCAGTCGTCCACGCCGAGTTTCAGCCCGGTACGCTGCTGGATATAACCGGCCAGCTTAGGCAACAAAGCGCCTTCGGCAACGGGATTCGCTTGCAAAAAGGCCGTGACGAAATCCGGCACCGGCACGCAAACGCGGCGATAGGTCTTGGGCAACGCCTTGATCAACCAGGTCAGCTTGTCACGTATCATGCCCGGCACCAGCCACTCCGCCTGCGTGGCATCCAGCTGGTTGAGCAGTGCCAGCGGTATGGTGGCCGTCACACCATCGAGCGGATGGCCCGGTTCAAAGCGGTATTTGAGTTCGACCTCGGTGCCGTCCAGCAACAGCTTCTCCGGGAACTGCTGCTCGGTGACCGCATCCGCACCGTGGCGCATCAGGTCATCGCGCGTCAGGTACAGCAGCCTCGGCTGGCCCTCCTCCGCAGTCTTGCGCCAGGTCTCGAAACTGACGCCGTTGAATATGTCCTGGCCGATACGCTTGTCGTAAAAACTGAACAGCACATGTTCATCGACCAGCACGTCCTGCCTTCTGGCCTTGTGTTCCAGCGCTTCGATTTCCGCGATCAACTGCTTGTTGGCGGCAAAAAACGGGGCTTTGGTATCGAACTCCATATTGGCCAGCGCTTCGCGGATGAAAATCTCCCGCGCTTCGACCGGATTGATGGGGCCGTAATGCACGCGGCGTTTCGGCACGATGGTCAGGCCGTAGAGACTGACGCGCTCCCAGGCAATGACCTGCGCCGCTTTCCTGTCCCAGCGCGGATCGGAATAATGGCTTTCGGTCAGGCCGCGCGCCAGCGGCTCGATCCAGTCCGGCTCGATCTTCGCCACGCAACGCGCATAGAGCTTGCTCGTGTCCATCAGCTCGGCCGCCATCACCCACTTGGGTCTGGATTTCTTCAACACCGACCCCGGTGCAATGACGAAGCGAATGCCGCGCGCACCCAGATAGGTTTCCGCCTCGCCATCCTTGAACCCGATATTGCCAAGCAAGCCAGCCAGCAAGGCGCGATGGATCTGCGCATAGTCGGCTTCCTTCTCGTTCAGCCGGAACTCCATCTCGTCGACGATCTCGCACAGCTGGAAATACAGCTCGCGCCATTCCTTCAAGCGCAGGAAGGAAAGGAAGTTCTGATGGCACTGGTTGAGCAGATCCTTGTTCGATTTTTTGTTTTTCAGCGCATCTTCATAAAACGCCCAGAGTTTGAGGAAACTCATGAAATCCGACTGTTCATCGGCGAACTTCCTGTGTGCCTGATCGGCCGCCTCGCGTTTGTCCATCGGCCGCTCGCGCGGATCCTGGATGGTCAGCGCACTGGCGATGATGAGAATCTCGCGCAGACAGTGTTCACGTTTGGCCGCCAGGATCATGCGCGCCATGCGCGGGTCCAGCGGCAGACGGGCCAACTGCTTGCCGATCTCGGTGATCTGGCGTTGCTGATCGACGGCACCGAGCTCCTGCAACAGCTGGTAACCATCGTTGATCAGCCTCGAGCTTGGCGCTTCGATAAACGGAAAATCGGCAACATCCCCCAGCCGCAGTGCCGCCATACGCAGGATGACGGCAGCCAGCGAGGATCGCAGAATCTCGGGGTCGGTATAGGCCGGGCGCGCCTTGAAATCCTCTTCCGAATACAGCCGCACGCAAATGCCGTTGGATACCCGGCCGCAGCGACCGGCCCGCTGATTGGCGGCGGCCTGCGATATCTTCTCGATCTGCAACTGCTCGACCTTGGCGCGCGGACTGTAGCGATTGACCCGTGCAAGGCCGGCATCGATCACATACTTGATGCCGGGTACGGTCAGCGAAGTCTCGGCCACATTAGTGGCAAGCACGATACGCGTAGTGCCGGAACGGCGGAAGATCTTCTGCTGATCCTCAATGGAAAGCCGGGCAAACAAGGGCAGGACTTCGATATGCCGCAACTTGGCCGAGCGGCCCTGGTATTTACGCAGATGGTCGGCGACATCGCGAATCTCGCGCTCGCCCGGCAGGAATACCAGAATGTCACCGTCCGCCAGCCGTAACAGGTCATCGGCCGCGTCGAGAATCGCCTCCTCGATCGCCTCTTCCTCTTCGTCCTCCTGCAACCAGCGCGACTCAATACGCGCCTTGCGTTTGACGCCCATCAGGTCCTGACCCAGCAGCTCCAGGTCATCTTCATCCTCAGGAACGTCCACCTCTTTGGCCATGAAGCCGGCTTTGCCCAAAGGACGATAACGGATCTCGACCGGATAAGTGCGGCCGGAGACTTCGATCACCGGCGCATCGTTGAAGTGTCTGGAAAACCGCTCGGCGTCAATGGTGGCGGAGGTGACGATAACCTTGAGATCGGGGCGTTTGGGCAGCAACTGCTTCAGGTAGCCGAGCAGAAAGTCGATATTGAGGCTGCGCTCGTGCGCCTCGTCGATGATGATGGTGTCGTAGGCATTGAGAAAACGGTCGCCCTGCGTCTCCGCCAGCAGGATACCGTCAGTCATCAGCTTGATATAGCTGGATTCCGACAGCTTGTCGTTGAAACGCACCTTGTAACCGACGGCTTGCCCCAACGGCGACTGCAGTTCCTGTGCGATACGTGAGGCGACCGAGCGAGCGGCGATACGGCGCGGCTGCGTGTGGCCGATCAGGCCGGCAACGCCACGGCCCAGTTCAAGACAGATCTTGGGCAATTGCGTGGTCTTGCCGGAACCGGTCTCGCCACAGACGATGACCACCTGGTGTCTGCAAATCGCCACGGCAATCTCTTCACGCTTGCCGCTGACCGGCAACTCTTCCGGATAATCTGGCTGTGGTAACGCGGTACGCCTGGCCGTCAGCCGGGCTGACGAATCACGCACCCTGGCCGCGATATCGCTGAGAC
>JAEWTK010000201.1 GCA_023459535.1 Pseudomonadota bacterium | reverse complement strand
CTTCTCTGTTCTTCAGTGCTTCGATGGCGCGTTTCATGGCCAATAGACTAGCCTGCAGGATATTCAGACGGTCGATTTCTTCCACACTGCTACTGGCAATCGCCCAGGCAAGGGCATGTTCACGGATTTCCCCTGCAAGAAAATCGCGGCGGCTTTCAGAGAGTGTTTTAGAATCGGCCAGCCCTGCAATCGTGTAATGGGGGTCCAGAATGACCGCTGCGGCATACACGGCTCCAGCCAATGGCCCTCTGCCGGCCTCATCCACGCCGCAGATCAGCATGGCTTTAAATCCTTACAGATAGGCCAAAATGGCATCTGCGGCCTTTTCTTCCGTATTCTGGCGCAAGGTTTCATGCATGCGCGTGAATTCCTCGCGAATCTCTGCGGCCATGGTCTTGTCCTCGATCAGGCGCAAAGTCGTCTCCGCCAGTTTTTCCGGATTGGCATCATGTTGCAGCAACTCAGGTACGACGAAACGGTTGGCCAGGATATTGGGCAGGCCGACGTATGGCAGGTAATTCATGCGTTTCAGCAGCATCCAGCTCAGTCGCGGCATGCGATAAGTGATGACCATCGGCCGCTTGATCAGTGCAGCTTCCAGCGTGGCGGTTCCGGAAGCAACAATGATGGCATCGGCCGCCTGCATGGCAAGATGCGCATGGCCGAAAAGTATCTGCAGAGGCAAGTCCTGGGCGTTGTCGTCATAGATCGCCTGCTGGAATATCTCCCGAGTTTCCTTGGTGACCAGCGGTATCAGGAACTTCAGCGAGGGCTGCTTGTTCAGCATGAGTCTGGCGGTTCTGACATAAAGTTTGGCCAGTTGCCTGACTTCACTCTGACGGCTACCGGGCAACATGGCAATGACCTGATGGGCATTTTGCAGTTTGAGGTCTTCCCTCGCCTCTTGCATGCTGGATTCGAGAGGCAAGATATCTGCCAAAGGATGTCCGACATAGCTAACAGGGATATCTGCTGCCTGATAGATGGCAGGCTCGAACGGAAACAGTGCCAGCATATGCGACACCGCTGCCTTGATTTTCCTGATGCGGCCTTTGCGCCATGCCCAGATCGACGGGCTGACGTAATGAATCGTGCGTATGCCATGCTGCTTCAGCTTGCGCTCCAGTGCGAAATTGAAGTCAGGCGCATCAATACCGATGAAAAGATCAGGCGGGTTTTGCAGAAAATGTTGAGCAAGTTGCCTGCGCAGTTTGAGCAGGCCCGGCAGATGTCGGATCACTTCGACTAATCCGCGCACAGAAAGTCGCTCCATGGGGAACAGGGTCTTGGCGCCTTCAGCCATCATTTTGGGTCCGGCAATGCCGACAAACTCCAGATCCGGTCGACGTTTCTTAAGAGCACGGATCAGATGACTACCCAATAAATCGCCTGAAGCCTCTCCAGCAACAATTCCAATAGTAGGCATGGGGGCGTCCTAGCGAATGATGCCGCGGGTGGATATCTGCAGAAAATCGACCAGCAACTGGATTTCAGGGCAAATCTCGATTTGGCTGTTCAGTTCGGCTTTGGCTTCTTCCAGACTCAGGCCATTACGGTACAGGGTTTTATAGGCACGCTTGATCTGCGCAATGGCCTCCTGGGAAAAGCCACGTCTTTTCAGGCCTTCTGTATTGATGCCGTGTGGCTTGGCATCATAACCGGCCGCGGTGACATAGGGGGGAATATCCTTGAACACGACAGATCCGACAGCAGTAATCACATGGGCGCCGATCTTGCAGAACTGGTGCACCAGTGTGAAGCCGCCGAGAATGGCGTAGTCGTGCATGTCTACATGACCCGCCAGCGATGAGTTGTTAGCCAGTATCGTGTGATTTCTGACGTCACAATCGTGTGCAATATGGACGTAGGCCATAATCCAGTTGTCATTACCAATACGGGTGACGCCCTTGTCCTGCGCCGTGCCACGGTTAAAGGTACAGAACTCACGTATGGTGTTGCCGTCACCGATCTCCAGTGTGGTCGGTTCGCCAGCGTACTTCTTGTCCTGTGGCGCCTCGCCCAGTGAGGAGGAATGGAAGATACGGTTGTTGCGGCCAATGGTGGTAGGCCCGTTGATCACCACATGGTTGCCTACCGTCGTGCCGGCGTCAATACGAACATCTGGGCCTATGGTGGTATAAGGGCCGACCTCGACGCTGCTATCGAGCTCGGCTTTGGGGTCAATAATAGCAGTGGGATGAATACGTGGTTGCGACATACAGGCTTCTAAATGAGGGTATCAGGTGCGATGGTTTATTCGATCGCTTTCAATATGCACATGAACTCGGCTTCGGCGACCACGGCGCCATCAACGGATGCGGTACCGGAATACTTCCAGATGCCGCGTAATATGCGATCAATTTTCACGTTGAGTACCAGCTGATCTCCGGGGGATACCGGCTTTTTGAAGCGTGCCTTGTCGATACCGGCAAAGTAGTAGACCGAGTCATCACTCGGCTTGCTATCCATGGTCTTGAACGAAACAATGGCTGCTGCCTGCGCCATCGCTTCGATAATCAATACGCCCGGCATCACCGGATGATAAGGAAAATGACCGGGAAAGAATGGCTCGTTGATCGTGACATTCTTGATGGCCGTGATTTCCTTGCCAACTTCATATGAAATCACACGATCCACCAGGACAAACGGATATCGGTGAGGAAGATGATTTAGTATTTCATGGATATCCATGCTGGTATCTGCTGATTCTGCCATGTTAATTCCTCAATTTTTACTTTTCTTTTTTTGTTGCATCAATTAGCGAGAGCGCTTGTTCCAACTGCTTCACTCTTTCCGACAACTCTCCCAGGCGACGGATGTTGGCCGCCGTTCTCAACCACTGTTCATGGGCCTGAAATGGCATCAGTGCAGTGTAGGTATCAGCCTTGGTCAGCGAGCGGGTAATCATGCTACCAGGTGAGATCGTCGCTCCGTCCGCGATGTCCAGATGTCCCAGTATCATCGCAGCGCCCCCTATTTTACAGTGTTTACCTATACGGGCGCTGCCGGCAATACCAGCGCATCCGGCAATCACGGTATGCGCGCCTATCCTGCAGTTATGACCAATCTGGATCAGGTTGTCGAGTTTGACCCCCTGCTCTATCACCGTATCATCCAGTGCACCGCGATCTATCGTCGTATTGGCGCCAATTTCAACATCGTCTTCGATGATGACCAGTCCGACTTGCGGAATCTTGACCCAACGTCCATTCTCTTCGGCATAGCCAAATCCATCCGCACCAATCACCGATCCTGAAGCGATCACGCAGTTCCTGCCGATCACGCAGCCATGATAGATGACAACATTGGGTGCGATACGGCTATTGGCACCAATGCTGACGTCGGATTCAATCACAGTGCCGGGACCAACCACTACATTATCTGCCAGTTTGGCATTTTTGCCGATGACCACATTGGCACCGATCGTACAACTGGCAGCGATACTCGCAGTCTTGTCGATGTCGGCGCTTGAGGCCACGCCTGGTTCGTGGTGCGGTTCCGGATTCATCAAACCGGAGAGTCGAGCAAAATAAGCGTAGGGATTGTCGGTGACGATCCTTGGCAGCATCGTAGCATCGCGGCTGGCAGGATCGAGAATGATCGCGCTTGCTCGAGTGCTGTTCAGTAAGGATAGATATTTGGAATTACTGACAAAACCGATGTGACCGGTCTGTGCCTGCGCAAGGGATGCCAGTCGGTATACCCGAACGCCAGCATCGCCGATCAGCTCACCACCCAGCTCGGAAACAATTTCGCCGAGTGTATATCCCTTGCTATCCACAGACCCGCAGACTCACCAGTCCTTATTTCTTGCCCAGTGCCTTCAGCACCTTGTCAGTGATATCGATTTTCTTGCTGGCAAATGCAACGCCGCCATAGACAATCAGGTCATAACCTTCAGTTTCAGCTACTGTAGTGACAGCCTTGTTGATGCGGTCCTGCAAGGTGCCCAGCTCTTCGTTCTTACGCAGGTTGATGTCTTCGCGCAGTTCGCGCTGCTTGCGCTGAAAATCGATTTTCAGGTTGGAAACATCGCGCTCTTTGTTCTTGCGCTCGGTTTCCGAGATGGTCAGGCTGTTCTTGTCCAGTTGTGATTCAATTTCACGGATCTGTTTCTGTAATCTATCCAGCTCGGCTGTGCGCGGACTGAATTCACGCTCCAGTTTTTTCCCGGTTTCAGCTGTCTGTGGGGCTTCCTGCAGAATCTTGTCGACCTGCACATAACCAATCTTCAGTTCTGCCGCATGGGCTTGCGTACCGTAAATAAACAAACCGGCTACCAGCATTGATTTTAAAAACTTGTTCAATTGATATCTCCTGATGTAAATCACACAATCTGATGTATTAAGTGGTTCCTAGAATTGCGAGCCCAGTTGGAACTGCAATGTCTGTGTCTGGTCGCCATCCTTTTCGTTCAGCGCCTTGGCAAATACCAGCTTGATCGGGCCGAACGGCGAATACCAGCTGATGCCAAGACCCGTCGAGTATCGCATTTCGTCCATGGTAATGGACTGCTCATCGTCATAAACAGCACCTGCGTCGAGGAAGGTACTGAGACGCAACTGCTTGTTGTCTTTCATGCCCGGTATTGGAAAATAGAGCTCAGCATTCCCTAACAGGCGTTTGGTGCCGCCGATAGCAAAGTCTTCTTTGGTGGTTCTATCAATTGCACGTGGCCCGATGGAACTGGTTTCAAAGCCACGTACCGAGTTGACACCGCCAACATAGAAGTTCTTGAAGAATGGGAAATCCCGATCTCCATAGCTGTCAGCATACCCCATTTCACCGTTCAGCATCAAAGTGACGTTGTTGCTAACCGGCCAATACCAGGAATGCTTGTATTCCAGCTTGTAATATTCCAGGTCGAGCCCGGGCAAACCGATTTCTGTCGAAATTCTCTGATGCACACCGCTGTTCGGGAACAGGACATTGTCACGGGTGTCATGTGCCCAGCCGAGATTGAGCATCAGACTGTTATTGCTGCAGCCATTATTGTTAGCACTTCCACAATAACGGAAAAATCGCTCTGGGCTTCTGCTATTCAGCTCAACTTCCGTATTGTCGAATGTCAGACCGGCACTGACCGAATCTCGTTCATTCAATGGCATGCCAAAACGGACACCAACACCATAGGAAGAACTCTTGTAGCTGGAAATGTCCAGGTCCGTTGTATCCACATCACGCCTGTAGACATCGAAGCCCCGACTGATGCCATCCGGCGTGAAGTAAGGGTCGGTGTAGGACAGGGAATAGGTAGTATTGATGTCACCGGTATTGACCTGTGCGCTGACACGGTTACCGGTACCCAGGAAGTTGTTCTGGTTGACGGTTACACCGAATATCACACCTTCGGAACTGGAAAGGCCGGCACCGAACTGCACGCTACCGGTCGATTTCTCCGTAACGTTGATATTGATATCAACCTGATCCGTAGTGCCGGGTACTGCCGGCGTTTCGACGTTCACATCTTCAAAGAACTGCAGGCGGTCCAACCGTTGTTTCGAGCGATTGATCTTGTCGGCACCATACCAGGCGGACTCAAGTTGACGCATCTCGCGCCGCAAGACTTCGTCTCGGGTGCGTGTATTGCCGGTCAAATTGATACGTCTGACATAGACGCGACGACCCGGATCGACAAAGAAGGTGAAGCCCACGGTGTAATTCTCCTTGTCCACATTGGGCACGGCATTGACGTTGGCAAAGGCGTAACCGTCATTCCCCAGTCGGTCGCTGATAGCTTTGCTGGATTCCGTCACTTTCTGACGGTTGAAGAATTCACCCGGTTCCAGCGAGATCAGTGCCAGCGCCTCCTCTTCCGGCAACAGGATTTCGCCCGCCATCTTGATCTCGCTGACTGTATATTTCTCACCCTCGGTGATATTGACGGTGATATAGATATCGCGCTTATCCGGCGTGATGGACACCTGAGTGGAATCGACATTGAATTCCAGATAACCCTGGTTCATATAGAAAGAACGCAAGGCCTCGAGGTCGGCAGTCAATTTCTGTTTGGAATATTGATCGTCTTTGCTCCACCAACTGAGCCAGTTAGGTGTCGTCAACTTGAACTGCTCAAGCAGAATATCATCTTCGAAATCGCGATTGCCGACGATATTGATGTTGCGGATCTTCGAAACCGCGCCTTCCTCGATATCGAAGCGTATCGCTACACGGTTACGTTCAAGCGGGCTGATGATGGTCTTGACCGTGGCGGCATATTTGCCCTGAGCCAGGTATTGACGTTTGATTTCCTGCTCAGCACGGTCCAGCATGGCCCGGTCGAAAATCAGACCTTCCGACAGACCGATCTGTTTGAGGCCTTCCAACATCTTGTCGCTGGGAAAGGATTTATTGCCATTGAAACCAATCGAAGCAATCGCTGCACGTTCCTGCACAACAACGACAAGCACATTGTTGTCTGCTTCGATACGCACGTCCTTGAAAAAACCGGTGCCGTAGAGTGCCTTGATTGCCTGAGTCGCCTTGTCATCATCCATGGTCTCGCCGACCCGGACCGGCAGGTAATTGAAGATGGTACCCGGTTCGGTACGTTGAATGCCCTCGACTCGTATATCCTGCACAACGAACGGTTCGATCGCCCACACGCTACTGACGTAGGCACTGGCAAGCAAAGGCAAGATACGGTTGAGCTTGATCCTAAATCCCATTAAGTTCAGCCTGTGAAAAATCTATTAATATCATTATAAAAAGCCAGAACCATCAACAGCCCCAGCAAGAACAACCCAACACGTTGCCCCGCTTCCATGACCGTTTCTGAAACGGGACTGCCCTTGAAAATTTCCACCATATAATACATCAAATGCCCGCCATCCAACACCGGCACGGGTAGTAGATTAAGCACACCCAGGCTGATGCTGATGAGTGCCAGGAATCCGATAAATGCCTTCCAGCCGATATGTGCGCTCTGTCCTGCATAGCTGGCAATAGTCACTGGTCCGCTGACACCCTTCCATGAAACATCACCAGTGATCATGCTACCAAGCATCTTCAGGCTGAAGATCGATGTATCCCAGGTTTTGGCGCTGGCCTTGGCAAACGACTCCAGT
>JAEWTK010000200.1 GCA_023459535.1 Pseudomonadota bacterium | reverse complement strand
CATCGAGATCGCGCGCTGGCGTCAGTATGCAAGGCGATACTGGCATCAGGATTTTACCGATGATGCGCCGTCCGCACGTTGACCGAGCTTGCTGAAAAAGGCTTCGCACGCTAAAGTAGCGTCACTTTAAGAACATTCGGGAGCTTCACGTGTGGGAAATTATTCAGGCAGCAGGCTGGCCGATCTGGCCACTGATTTTTGCCTCAGTTGTTGCTGTTGCCATTGTTGTTGAGCGTTTCTGGACTTTGCGGGCGGATTCGATTGCTCCGAAGACACTGTTGCCTGAAGTCAGCAGAATGGTCGCCAACGGCGGCATCAGCAGGGAGGCCTGCGTCAAGCTGGCACAGCACTCCCTGTTGGGCGAGATTTTCGCCGCAGCCTTGCTGAACGCCAACAACTCACGTGAAGTCATCAAGGAGTCCGTAGAAGAATCCGGACGCGTCGTGGTACATAAGCTGGAGCGTTACATGAATACGCTCGGCACCATTGCCACTGTAGCGCCGTTGCTGGGCCTGCTGGGTACCGTTATCGGCATGGTGGAACTGTTCGGTGCATTTACTTCTACCGGCCATGATGTTGCGCAGTTCGCGCGTGGTATTTCAGTTGCGCTGTATAACACGGCCGGCGGTATCGTTGTCGCCGTGCCTGCAATGATCTTCCATCGCTACTTCCGCGGCAAGATCGACAATTTCATTGTGGATATGGAGCAACAGGCGATCAAGCTGGTTGAGATTATCCATGGCGAACGCCAGAGCTGAGGCATAAGAGTCAGAACATGAATTTTCATCGCGGCAAGAAATCGGATGACCTGGAGATTAATTTCATCCCCTTGATCGATGTGCTTCTGGTCATCATCATCTTCCTGATCGTCAGTGCGACCTTCTCCAGGGTCAATGAATTGCAGATCAATCTGCCGACTTCGGAGACGGCTTCCCAGCAGGAGGACAAACCGCTGGTGATCTCGGTCGGTGTTTTTGCCAATGGCCGCTATGTCGTCAATGGCAAGGATCTGGATGATATCAGTACCGATGGCATCAGTCTGGCGCTGAAAAAAGCGGTGGGCGACGGCAAGGATCCGACCATCGTGATTGAGGCGGATGCCGAAGCTACGCATCAATCGGTCATCAAGGTACTCGACGCTTCACGCAAAGCAGGCTTCCCCAATATTACCTTCCCGGCTCAAGAGTCCAGCGGCTTTTGAGCGCGGTTTACCGGAATCCTACAACTTAATCGACGCCCCGCATGTCGACACCCAGAACATCACACTCCATTAGCAAGGCAGCAAAAATTCCAACCACTACTTCTCCGGACGTCAGCGCCAAAACCCTATATCTGCGCCTGCTGAAATACGCCAAGCGCCACTGGATTGTCTTCACTATCAGCATAGCCGCACTGGTGGTTTTTTCGGCCACCAACACCGGCTTTCTGGCGACCATCAAAATGGTGACGGATGAAGGCTTTGTCAACAAGGACTCGAACAAGCTCAGCCTGTTGCCTTTGATGCTGGTAGGTCTGCTGTCGATACGGGCGTTCGCCGGTTTTATCTCCTCATTTGCCATGCGATGGGTCGGCCGCAAGGTCGTCGAAGATTTGCGTCTGGACGCATTTCGCCGTCTGATGACCTTGCCGGTCAATTTCTTTGATGCACATTCGGCTGGTATCGTTACTTCCAAAGTCACCTATGATACCGAGCAGATGTCCAAGGCGGCGACCAGCGTGGCAGTCACTGCAGTACGGGACACGCTGACGATTGTTGGCATGGTGGGCTACATGCTTTATCTGGACTGGCGCCTGACTATGATATTTGCAGTGATGGCGCCGTTGATGGCGTGGTATCTCAAGAGAATGACGCCGAAACTGCGCTCTTCCGGCAAGCATGTGCAGCAGACCATGGGTGAGATGACACAGGTGGTGGAAGAATCGGTCACTGGTCAGCGCATGGTCAAGATTTTCGGGGGCGCCGAGTATGAGTTCCATCGATTCGCCAAGGCGGCGGGCAAGAATCGTCAGATGCAGGTGCGCTTGGGACGGATTTCAGGCCTGAACAGCATGGTGATTGAACTGCTGGCGGCCTTTGCCTTGGGCCTGGTGGTGTTCTACGCTGTGGGCCGCTTCACTGCGGGTGAGTTCGCTGCGTTTATCGGTGCCTTGCTGATGCTGATTGCCCCGATCAAGAGCCTGACTTCGTTGAATGAAGACCTGCAAGTGGGTCTCGCCGCATCGCACAGCGTATTTTCCCTGATTGATACAGTGCCTGAAGAGGATGATGGTGATAAGGAGGTTGGGCGGGTCAAGGGTGAAATCGAATTGCGCGGCGTGACGCTACGCTATGAGAATGCCAAACGTCCAGCCTTGAAGAACGTGAATCTTGCAATCAAGCCGGGTGAAAAAGTCGCCCTGGTCGGTCGTTCGGGCGGTGGCAAAACCACGCTGGTGAATTTGCTGCCGAGATTCTATGAGCTGCAACAAGGCCTGGTGCTGATCGACGGCCTGGATATCCGCTCCATGACACTCAAAAGCCTGCGCCAGCAGTTTGCAATGGTCAGTCAGGATGTGATTCTTTTCAATGATACGGTTTTCAATAACATCGCCTATGGCACTCTGCGTGATGTCGATGAGGCGCAAGTGATTGCTGCAGCCAAGGCGGCGCATGCCTGGGAGTTCATTCAGCAGTTGCCGGAAGGGTTGCAGAGTGAAGTCGGCGATCGCGGCGTGCGGCTTTCCGGCGGCCAGCGTCAGCGTTTGGCTATTGCGCGCGCCATTCTCAAGGATGCTCCCATCCTGCTGCTGGATGAGGCGACTTCAGCGCTGGATACCGAATCTGAGCAGCATGTGCAGGCGGCGCTGGATGAGTTGATGCGCAATCGCACGACCATCGTTATTGCGCACCGTCTGTCCACCATCGAGAATGCAGATCGAATTCTGGTTATGGAGCAGGGTGAGATCATCGAGAGCGGCAGCCACCAGGATCTCCTGCGTCAGAACGGCAGCTACGCCAAACTCTACAAGAAACAGTTTCATTAAGCGGATGCCTTTATGTGCGACCGTTTCTCAATCTGGATACAGCAGCAATGGGTTCGTGTCGGCATCTGGCATATTCTGCTGATCCCATTGTCCTGGCTGTTCTGGCTACTCATCACTAGTCGCCGCAAGGCCTATGAATCAGGCCTTCTAAAAAGTTATCGCCCGGCTGTGCCACTCATTGTCGTGGGTAATATCAGTATCGGCGGTACAGGTAAAACCCCGCTGGTGATCTGGCTGGTTGAACAGCTCAGGCAGGCGGGTTATCGACCGGCAGTCATCAGTCGCGGTTATGGAGCCGGCAAAGCTGCAGTTCAGGCTGTGCGCGCAGACAGTTCGCCAGCCGATGTGGGCGATGAGCCGATTCTGCTGGCCAGGCGTACAGGATGTCCGGTCTGGGTCGGTGCGGACCGTGTTGCCGTGCAACGTGAGTTGCTGCAGGCTCATCCGGAATGCAATGTCCTGATCAGTGATGATGGTTTGCAGCATTATCGTATGCAACGCGATATTGAACTTGTGGTGGTGGATGCGGCGAGGGGCTTTGGCAACGGGCTTCTGTTACCCGCAGGTCCCTTGCGCGAGCCGCTTGCCAGACTAAGCAGGGTCGATGCGCAGGTCTACAATGGCAGGCAGGAGCACACGGGCGGTTACGGCATGATGCTCAAGGCCGGTCTCTTGCATAATCTACTGGAAGCTGGATTGACGACAGAGGTTGCAGTATTGCAAGGGCAGAAAATTCATGCCATTGCCGGTATCGGCAATCCCCTGAGATTCTTTGAGCAATTGCATGATATGGGGTTGGCGGTAGAAACACACGCATTCGCCGACCATCATGCGTTTCGTGCAGAAGATCTGGCATTCGCCGGCGATGCGGCTGTGTTGATGACGGAAAAGGATGCTGTCAAATGTGCCGCCTTTGCCAGGCCGAACTGGTGGTATCTGCCGGTCGAGGCCGAAGTTGATCGCGCGCTCGCTGATGATGTCATCCATAAACTGAGGAAATAACATGGATTCAAAACTGATACAGATATTGGTCTGCCCGGTGTGCAAGGGGCCATTGGTCTATAAAAAGGCGCAACAGGAACTGGTCTGCAAACCTTGCCGACTCGCTTACGCAATCAAGGACGATATCCCCGTGATGCTGGAAGAAGAAGCACGCAGACTGCCAGACGCAGAAGAGGTTTAGTACATGAGCTTCAAGATCGTTATTCCTGCACGCTATGCCAGTATCCGCTTGCCCGGTAAGCCCCTGCTGGATATTGCAGGCAAACCGATGGTGGTGCGCGTCGCAGATAAGGCGAAGGCCACGGGTGCGGAGGTGGTTGTCGCTACCGACGACCACAGGATATTCGAAGCGGTCGAAGCGCATGGTTATCGTGCGGTCATGACCAGGGAAGATCATGTCTCCGGCACGGACCGCATAGCAGAGGTCGCCATGAAGATGGCCTGGGCTGAGAACGAGATCGTCGTCAATGTGCAGGGCGATGAGCCCTTGATAGAGCCCACCTTGATAGAAGAAGTCGCGCTTAACATGGCGCAGCATAACGAAGCAGCCATTGCCACAGCCTGCCATCAGATTCACGACAAGGCCTTGATGCTGAACCCGAACGTCGTGAAAGTCGTGCTTGATAAGGAAGGTTATGCGCTTTATTTCAGTCGTGCGCCGATTCCCTATCCCCGGGATGCCTTTGCCGCAGGTCAGGAATTA
>JAEWTK010000199.1 GCA_023459535.1 Pseudomonadota bacterium | reverse complement strand
CGTCTGGTTTCCGGGAGTCGGCGCTGTGACTAGTAACTACCGTGCGGCGGATGCAGCTTTAGAAACGGTGGATGGCCAGACAGCTAGTGGGTTTCCTGGCTAGTTCAGGAAACCTTTCTTGCTCAGTGCCTTGCGCAGCCCTTCCTCGACCAGTCGGTAACCTTCGGTATTCGGATGTATCGGATCCGCCTTCAAGGCGTTCTTGGCCAGTACATCGGAGAAGATATCCTCCACCAGCGGCGTGTCGGTTTCCTTCGCTAGTTGCCGGTAGAGTTCATGATCGGACAGACTGCCGACGGCAGCACCGAACGGACTGAATGCCGGGATTGCCAGCAGCAGCGGTTGGATGTCGTTTGCCTTGGCTTCGCTGAGGATGGCTCTCAGGTTGTTGATGGTTTCCTGCTGTGGCACGCGATGGATGAAATCGTTGCCTCCCAGTTCCACGATCAGCAGGTCAACCTCATGTCGATTCAGCAAATCCGGCAGGCGTTGCAGGCCGCCAGCAGAGGTGTCACCCGGTACGCCGGCATTGATGATGTTCCAGCCTGTACTGGCGGCCAGCAGACTAGGGTAGTCTTCGCCCTCGGCCGCACCGGTGCCGTGACTCAGGCTGTCGCCCAGGATCAGGACGTTCGCACCTCTTGGTAGCGGTGGAAATTGAGGCTCGCTGCTACAGGCGGCCAGTATTAGTGGTAGTAGTGCGATCAGCAGCAGGTGTTTCAACATTGCAATCAAGGTTCCATTTCTTCCAATAACTATCTGACTACGCTCCAGCTTAGCGGGTCGAACGGCTGGCTGCGGCGGCGCAATTCAAAATAAAGTCCGGGGCTCTCGTTGCCGCCGGTATTGCCGACTGCGGCGATGGTGTCGCCGCCTTTGACATCGTCGCCCAGGTTCTTCAGCAGCGACTGGTTGTTGCTATAGAGGCTCATATAGCCATCACCATGATCGATGATGATCAGGTTGCCGAAGCCGCGTAGCCAGTCGGCGAAGACGACGCTGCCCTTGGCGACGGATTTCACTTCAGCGCCTTCCGGTGCGCGAATGAACAATCCCTTCCAGGAAAGTCCAGTGTCTTTTCTGGCAGCGCCATAACGGTTGGTCACGTCTCCACGTACCGGCAGGTTGAGCTTGCCCTTGAGCGAGGCGAAGTTGCTGCCGTCGTATTTGCTGGTGGGCAGTGCCTGGTTGCGGGCGACGCTGCCAGATTTGCTGTCAGTCGGTTTTTTCTGTGCGGCTTGCGACTGCTTGCGGCGGGCCTCTGCCTGCTCGCGGGCGATCTTGGCCAGACGTTCGAGCAGATTTGTAAGGCGTTTTTCGTCACGCTTCAGCTTATTGATCTCATTGCGCTGGGCGGCAATCTTCGATGAAAGTTTTTTTAGGACCTTGCTGCGTTCGGTTTTTTGCGCCTGCAGCGATTTGCGCTCTTCTTCCTGCGCCAGCTTGAGCTGTTCGATTTCCTGCAATGCTTGAGTGGTTTGCTGATTGATGGTTTCGATCTGCTTGAGGTTGTCCTGCATGCCGTCTATCAGTTCGGCACGTGCCTTGGATACATAAGAGTAGTAATGCAGCTGCCGGGCGATGGCGTTGGGATCCTGCTGCTGCAGCATGATTTGTAGATGATTCTGCTGGCCGTGCAGATATTGCTGATAGAGCTGTTTGCCCAATAACGTCTGCTGCGTGTCTAGTGTCCGCACCAGATCAGCCTGCTGTTTTTCCAGGGATTGCAGCGTTTCGCGGTTCTTTCTTTCCT
Organism: Pseudomonadota bacterium; assembly: GCA_023459535.1. Lineage (GTDB taxonomy): Bacteria > Pseudomonadota > Gammaproteobacteria > Burkholderiales > Methylophilaceae > UBA6140. The sequence continues at coordinate 797 of JAEWTK010000199.1, read as the reverse complement.
GTTGCGTCAGTTCATGCAGTTTGCGGTTTGCCTCGCTGATGGCCTTTTCGCTGTCCTTCAGTTCGTCCGCCGCATCGCGATGCGCCTCGCGCGATGAATTTAATTCCTTGTTAAGCGCCTCGATCTTCTTGTGCAAGGCATTCAGCTCGGCCTTCGATTGATCGGCCTTGGTGTTGGCTGCAGCCGGTTGTGCCAGCAACAGCGTAGCCAGAATCAAGGGCAGGAGGTGCGTATAGCGTCTGACCAGTGGATGACGGATACCGGATGCCTGCATGTTCAATCAGGCGATGAACTCGACTAGAGGCTTGCCGGTCATTTCGGCCGGTTGCGGTACGCCCATCATTTTCAACAGCGTCGGTGCGATGTCGGACAGGGCGCCGGTGTCGGCCAGCCTTGCCTTGCGGCCGATATAGACCAGCGGCACCAGATTGGTGGTGTGCTGGGTATGCGGCTGGTGATTGACGTTGTCCATCATCATTTCGACATTGCCATGATCGGCGGTGATGATGACTTCGGCACCGGTCTGCTGCGCCGCGGCAACGATGCGGCCGATCGAGGTGTCGACCGCTTCCACCGCTTTGATGGCGGCTTCAAGAATGCCGGAATGACCCACCATGTCGCAGTTGGCGTAATTGCAGATAATGGCCTGATACTGCTTGCTGAGGATGGCCTCTTTCAGCCGGTCGGTGACTTCATGGGCGCTCATCTCCGGCTGCAGGTCATAGGTCGCGACCTGTGGCGATGGTACCAGGATGCGGTCTTCGCCCTTGAACACCAGTTCTTCGCCACCGTTGAAG
>JAEWTK010000198.1 GCA_023459535.1 Pseudomonadota bacterium | reverse complement strand
GTTCCGCGCGCGGCGATGGCCGCCGCCGCATGATCCTGCGTCGAGAAAATATTGCAGGAAGCCCAGCGCACTTCGGCACCCAAGTCTTCGAGCGTCTCGATCAGCACGGCGGTTTGAATGGTCATGTGCAGCGAACCGGTGATACGCGCACCTTTCAGCGGCTTGGTCAATGCATACTCTTCACGAATCGCCATCAAACCGGGCATCTCTGTCTCGGCAATGGCAATTTCCTTACGGCCCCAGCTGGCGAGGCCCATATCGGCAATTACATAATCTTTGAAATCAGTCACAGAATTCATGTTTCAGTTCCTTGAATTGTGACCGGAGGGAAGGGGTTGTGTTGAACTTGCGTCCTGTTCACCCATCTCCCGTGTCCGGCACGAGTTAAATTAGGTGAACGCCGTTACAGCCGGGAGTTTCCCGTTCTGCAAACCGAGCCTGGGACATGGGGAATGTCTCGCAGCGTTCCTCGGTTAATGGTGCAATTATAAAACAAATCAGGGGTTTGGCCAAAACTTGCCAAACCCCGGTGAAACGTCTTCGGGCAGGCTTACAGTCCGGCCGCAGCGCGCAGCGCTGCAGCTTTGTCAGTGCCTTCCCAAGTAAATTCTGGTTCATCGCGACCGAAGTGGCCATAAGCAGCCGTCTTGCTGTAAATCGGGCGCAACAGATCCAGCATCTTGACGATGCCTTTCGGACGCAGGTCGAAGTGTTCACGAACCAAGCCAATGAGCACATCATCCGACACCTTGCCGGTGCCATAAGTTTCTACCATGACGCTGGTCGGCTGTGCAACGCCGATGGCGTAGGAAACCTGTACCAAACAACGCGAAGCCAAGCCGGCTGCCACGATGTTCTTGGCAACATAGCGTGCGGCGTAAGCGGCAGAACGGTCGACCTTGGACGGGTCCTTGCCGGAGAAAGCACCGCCGCCATGTGGAGCGGCACCACCATAGGTATCGACAATGATCTTGCGGCCGGTCAGACCGCAATCGCCTTGCGGGCCACCGATAACGAATCGGCCAGTCGGGTTGACCAGATACTTGATCTCACCCTTGATCAGTTCCTTTGGCAGGATGGGCTTGATGATCTCTTCGACTACCGCTTCGCGGATCTGGGTAAGTGTCATTTCCGGCGCATGCTGAGTGGAAAGCACGACCGTATCGATGGAATCCGGCTTGCCGTCGACATACTTCACCGTCACCTGACTTTTGGCATCGGGGCGTAGCCAGGCCAAGCGGCCATCCTTGCGCAACTGGGACTGACGCTCGACCAGACGGTGGGACAGCCAGATCGGCAAGGGCATCAACTGCGGTGTTTCCTCGCAGGCATAACCAAACATCAGGCCCTGGTCACCAGCGCCCTGGTCCAGCGGATCGTCTTCTGCCTTGTCCACGCCCTGAGCGATGTCCGGGGACTGCTTGTCATAAGCCACCAGCACGGCACAACCCTTGTAATCGATACCGTAGTCGGTATTGTCATAGCCGATACGCTTGACTGCCTCGCGGGCGACCTTGATGTAGTCGACATTGGCCGTGGTGGTGATTTCACCTGCCAGCACGATCAGGCCGGTATTGGCCAGCGTTTCTGCGGCGACGCGCGCGGTCGGATCCTGTTCAAGAATCGCGTCAAGAATGCTATCGGATACCTGATCGGCCAGTTTGTCCGGATGGCCTTCGGAAACAGATTCGGAAGTAAAAAGATATTCGCTCATGAGGTGCTCGGATAAGGTTGGCAAAAGGTTGTTAGAATACCAAACTTGCAAACGTTCAAAAAGTATTTCATGCTCAAAGCCTTGCTTCGCATCTTCGCCAGCCTGCCGCTTCCGGTGATACACGGCCTGGGCGTGATGTTCGGTTATCTGTACTTTCTTTTCTTCAGAAGGCGCCTGCGACGCACGCGCAGGAACCTTAGATGGGTCAGAAACTCCCTTTCCCACAAGGACTACCGACGCCTGTTGCATGCCAGTATCCGTGAGACCGGCAAGGGCATACTGGAGACTTTTGCCATCTGGTTCAAGCCGGTGGCCTCCGTGCTGAAACTGGTGCGAGAATGCAAAGGCTGGGAGCACGCTGAAGCGGCACATGCCAACGGCAAAGGCATCATCTTTTTGACGCCGCATCTCGGCTGTTATGAGATCACCGCCATTTACTACGCCTCGCACTACCCCATCAGCGTCCTCTTCAAACCACCGCGCAACCCTGAACTCGGCAAACTGGTGGAAGAAGGCCGCAAGCGCAGCCATATCACGCTGGCTCCAACCAACATGAGCGGCATACGCACCCTGCTGAAAACCCTGAAAAAAGGCGAGGCCGTCGGCATCTTGCCGGATCAGGTGCCGGAAGAGAATGAAGGCGAATGGGCCAATTTCTTCGGCAGACAGGCCTACACCATGACACTGGTCGGCAAGCTGGCGGAGTCCACCGGTGCCACCGTATTGCTGGCTTTCGGCGAACGACTGCCATTGGGACGCGGCTATGTGATTCATATCGAACCATTGGATCCTGAAGGCAAACTCGCCGCCGCACCAACAGCGCAGGACGTCAACGATGGCATCGAACGCCTGGTGCGCCAATGTCCGCAACAGTACCTCTGGAGCTACGGCCGTTTCAAGCGGCCCTGACATGCCCTACAATGCAGACTAACCTTTCTATTTACCATCACTTATGACGCTAAAGTTCACCAAAATGCATGGGATAGGCAACGATTTTGTTGTAATTGACGCCATCTCCCAGAAAATAGTACTCAGCTCAGCGCAGATTCGGCTGATTGCCAATCGCCATTTCGGCGTAGGCTGCGACCAATTGCTGATGGTAGAACAACCTTCCGGCAAGTTCGCCAATGTCGATTTCCGCTACCGCATCTTCAATGCCGATGGTGGCGAGGTCGAGCAATGCGGCAATGGCGCGCGCTGCTTCGTCAAATTCGTGCACGAAAAGCAGTTAACCGAGAAACGCAGTATCGACGTGGAAACAGCGCGTGGTGTCATTACCCTGCAATTACAGGATGATGGACAGGTCACCGTCAACATGGGAGCGCCAGACTTTCAGCCCACAAACATCCCCTTTGTCGCAGAAGCTACAACCGACCTCTACGCGCTCGACCTTGGGGCCGAGTACATTGATGTTTGCGCCGTATCCATGGGCAACCCACATGCAGTTCAGATCGTTGAAGATGTCGATCGCGCCGCGGTGGAAACGCAGGGTCCGCTGATCGAGTCACACCCGCGCTTTCCGCAACGCGTCAACGCTGGCTTTATGCAAATCGTCAGCCCGCATCACATCCGGCTGCGCGTCTTTGAACGCGGCAGCAGCGAAACCCTGGCCTGCGGATCGGGTGCCTGCGCCGCTGTCGTCAGCGGCATCCGCCTTGGATTGCTGCAATCACCGGTTCGCGTGAGCATGCGCGGCGGTGAGCTCAATATCAGCTGGAATGGCGACAAAACTCCAGTATGGATGACGGGGCCGGCTACCACCGTGTTCGAAGGCGCAATAGATATTGGCGCCTTGAAAGTTGAAGCCTAAAATCGAAAAAAACATCACAGGGAGTCATGATGCAGTTATCTGAAGAAGCATTACCAAGCGCAGAAGAAGTAGCTGCCTATTTGCGCAAGAACCCGCAATTTTTCGAACACCACGCCGCATTGCTGACGGAACTCTACCTGCCCAGCCCACATGGTGGTGGCACCGTATCGCTGGCTGAGCGCCAGCAGCTGGCCCAGCGAGACAGAATCCGCGTACTGGAAGCCAAAGTTTCCGAATTCCTGCAATATGGCCGTGAAAATGACCTGATCAGCGAAAAGGTGCATCGCCTGAGCCTGGGCCTGCTGGCCGCCCCCAATCTTGAGGTGCTGGTGCAGCTATTGATGCAGGACCTGCGCGACAGCTTCTCAGTTCCGCATGTTGGGCTGCGGTTGTGGTCCAACCCCAAAGATAGCAACGATGCCGGCAATGAAGTTTTCAAACCCATTGATGCCGAACTCCGTAGTTGGGCACAAGGCTTGGTCGAGCCATACTGCGGACATCGGCCGGGCCTGGAACTGGACAGCTGGTTTGGCGAGAATGCCGCTCCTAAGTCGTTTGCATTGATCGCACTACGCAGCGACAAGGTTTCCGGCCTGCTGGCCATTGCCTCCGAAGATGAAAAACGCTTCCACCCTGAAATGGGTACCCAGTATCTGACCCGTATCGGCGAACTGGTCAGCGCAGCCTTGCTGCGCCATACGGAGCAATAGGCGCCAGGTCGGTGGACTACCTTGCCGGCTACCTTGAACATCTGGCATTTGAGCGCGGGCTCAGTCCGCTGACACGCGAAAATTATGCGCGCGACATCCGACTGCTGCTCACACTGGCGGACAAGACACCGCTGAACGATCTGACCAGCAGCCACATCCGCCGTTTCATCGGCAATGTGCATGGTCGAGGTAGCGGTGGCAAAAGCATTGCCCGCCATTTATCCGCCTGGCGCGGATTCTTCGACTTCCTGATCCAGCGTCACGGCTTCAGCAGCAACCCCTGTACCGGCATGCGCGCGCCCAAAAGCCCGAAGTCATTGCCACAAGCGCTATCTTCCGACCAAGCCATCCAGCTGGTGACGATCGAAGGCGATGAGCCGCTAACCCTGCGCGACCGCGCCATCCTCGAGCTGTTCTATTCATCCGGTCTGCGCCTCGCCGAACTGGTCGGCTTGAATATCGACGCTCTCAACTTTGCCGAAGGC
>JAEWTK010000197.1 GCA_023459535.1 Pseudomonadota bacterium | reverse complement strand
GATGTGCGCGGTGCTTGAGTCCCGGTTTTCAATACTGAAGGTACCCTGATTGGCACGCTTGATCTTGCCCAGCGTGCTGTCGGAGTCCTTGGCGAACTTGTCTGCCGCCTGGCGTGCGTTCTTGGTCGCTTCTTCAATCATCTCGGGCTTGATGTCATTCAGCTTGCTGTAGATGAATTGCGTGCTGTAGCTGTCGCCGGCAATCGCAATGCCTTCGCGGCCGAGATCGACCACCCGGATCATGCTTTCGCGTGCCAGATCAACCTGGCTCGAGTACACGGTAATGGTCGAGCTTGCCGTATAGCGGAATTTCGAAACGTAGGATGAATCGTATTCGCGCGCCAGCTTGTCGACCACGGCCGGAGTCGAGATGGTGATCTCGCTATCCTTGAAGCCCTGCGCCTTGAGGAATTCAACCACCTTGCCGTTCTTTTCCTCTATCGTCTGGTAGAGGTTCACCAGGTCATTGTCGGCCATGCTGAAGCTGATGGGCCAGATGGCGATATCCGCCGGGACTTCGCGCTCGGAGAGGCCTTTGACCTCAACCGTGCGCTCCATCATCTTGATATCAACAATGCTTTTCGAAAGCAGGTAGGCTGCACCCAGAAGACCGACGAAAAGAAGCGCACCGAGTATGGCTGATTCAAATACATAACGATTGTTCTGAGCAGCCATGACTTACTCCTAATCGATACGGTAATTGGGCGCTTCTTTGGTGATTTGCACATCATGCACATGAGATTCGCGCATGCCGGCAGAAGTGATCTGCACGAACTCGGCGCGATTGCGCATTTCATCAATAGTCTTGCAGCCGACATAACCCATGGAAGCGCGTAGCCCGCCCATCAGCTGATGGATGACGGCCAGCACGGAACCCTTGTAAGGCACGCGGCCTTCGATGCCTTCCGGTACCAGCTTGTCGGCATTGCCGTTGTTGTCCTGGAAGTAGCGGTCGCTGGAACCCTTCTGCATCGCACCGATAGAGCCCATGCCGCGATAGGACTTGTAGGAACGGCCCTGATACAGTTCGACATCGCCCGGTGCTTCCTCGGTGCCGGCGAACATGCCGCCCAGCATGACGGAGTAGGCACCTGCGGCAATCGCCTTGGAGATATCGCCGGAGAAGCGGATGCCGCCGTCGGCGATGAAAGGCACGCCAGTGCCGCGCAGGGCTTCTTCCACATTGCTGATAGCACTGATCTGCGGCACACCGACACCTGCGACGATACGGGTAGTGCAGATGGAGCCGGGGCCGATGCCAACCTTGACGCCGTCAGCGCCGGCGTCGACCAGCGCCTTGGCAGCGTCGGCCGTGGCGATGTTGCCACCGATGACTTCGATCTGCGGGAAATTCTTCTTGACCCAGTTGACGCGATCCAGCACGCCTTGGGAGTGGCCATGTGCCGTATCGACCACGATGACATCGACGCCGGCGGCAGCCAGAGCCGCCACGCGATCTTCAGTGCCTTCGCCGACGCCGACAGCCGCGCCTACGCGCAGACGGCCCTGATTGTCCTTGCAGGCATTCGGGTGGTCGCTGGATTTCTGGATATCCTTGACGGTGATCAAGCCTTTCAGTTCAAAGGCTTCGTTGATGACCAGCACGCGCTCCAGACGGTGTTTGTGCATCAACTGCATGGCTTCTTCGCGGCTGGCGCCTTCGCGCACGGTGACCAGGCGGTCGCGCGGGGTCATGATGTGGACGATGGATTGATCCAGATTGGATTCGAAGCGCAGATCGCGGTTGGTGACGATGCCGACCACCTTGCCGTCATCGACGACAGGCAGGCCTGAGATTCTGTATTTCTGGGTCAGTGCCAACACGTCGCGTACCGTCATTTGCGGGTGAATGGTCACGGGGTCGTGTACGACGCCGGACTCGAAACGCTTGACGCGAGAGACATGGTAGGCCTGATCGGCAATCACCATATTCTTGTGAATGATGCCGATGCCGCCTTCCTGAGCCAGGGCAATTGCCAGTGGCGCTTCTGTCACGGTATCCATGGCGGCGGATGCCAGTGGGATGTTCAGGCGGATAGAACGGGTAAATTGGGTGGCGAGGTCAACTTCGCGCGGGAGTACATTCGAATGAGCTGGGACCAGCAGTACATCATCAAAAGTAAGAGCAGTTTGCAACAGACGCATGGAATATCTTTCCGGCAAAAGCTAATTATACCGACTTGACGAATTCTGGTAAATCTCAAACTTGAGTTAATCATTCAAGTCAATGCGTTAAACAGGATTGACCTTATGCATTGACGGCAGTCATGAAGCGACTTAATGTTCACATAAATCAACCGGCTTCAGGAAAGAATCGTAATGAACAAATTCGCTCTGTTAACCCTGGCTTTGATGCTGGCAGCGCCGCAGATGGCGAATGCAGCCATCTACAAGTGGAAGGACAAGGACGGCGTCACGCGCTACTCGGATACCCCGCCGCAGGGCGCTGTGCCTTACGAGGCTCTGGGCAGCAGGAAACCTGCTGCGGTCAAGCCTACAGCCGATGCGGCTGATACCGAGGTGAAGGCTGCAACGCCGGCGCAGCCGGAGAAGGCTGAAGCCAAACCGCAGGAGACCCCCGAACAG
>JAEWTK010000196.1 GCA_023459535.1 Pseudomonadota bacterium | reverse complement strand
CGCCGGTGAGTATGCTTTTGGCGTCTGCCACGCTCATCTGTTTGACGGAATTGACAAGCAGCGCTCTGGCTTCCGGCACAGCTGCCTCTGCTGCGCGATTCATGCGCAGGATCACCTCGTCCGCCTGCTTGCCCATACCGAACATGCGCATGACCCGCTCAGCTCTCTGCACTGAATCCGGTAACGGAATCTTCACCTGCGGATTGCCGAAAAATCCGTCTACTACACCGAGCTTGCCGACTGCCTTGCCAGCCCCCTGAATCAAGGCTTCTTTCAAGCCTGCCGTCGCATCGGCATTACTGAGATCACTCAAACCCAGCGCATTTGCGTGGGAAGCAAAAAACACCATGAACAGAATACTCAGAAAGCAACGCATGGGAACTCCAAACATAAAAGGAAGCTTGTATTACGCCAGTTTACTGCATGACTGATGCAATACAAGCTTCCCATAAGGCCGACGGGCCATTGATGATGGCAATCCGGCTTATAGTTTCCAGATATTCTTCGCGTACTCTGCGATCGTGCGGTCACTGGAGAACTTACCAACACGCGCAACGTTCAATATGGCCATGCGGGTCCATTCCTCCTGATTCTTGTAAACCTCATCCACCAGGTCCTGTGCATTGATATAGCTCTCATAGTCCGCCAGCAACAGATAATGATCGCCCTTGTGCAACAGGGTATCGAAGATCTGGCGATAACGGCCCGGCTCTTCCACAGAGAAGAAACCGCTGTCTATCATATCCAGCACTTCCTTCAGTTCGACATGCCCATGATAGAAATCCCAGGGGTTGTAGCCAGCAGCGCGGACCTCAGCCACCTGTGGTGTCGTCAGTCCGAAGATGAAGATATTGTCAGCCCCGACTTCTTCGCGGATCTCGACATTGGCGCCATCCAGCGTACCGATGGTCAGTGCACCGTTCAACGCCATCTTCATGTTGCCGGTGCCGGAAGCTTCGGTGCCGGCGGTCGAGATCTGTTCCGACAGATCGCTGCCCGGAAACAGGATTTCCGCAGCGGAAACGTCATAATTCGGATAGAACACCACCTTGAGCTTGTCGCCGATGGCAGGGTCGTCATTGATCACCGCAGCCACGTCATTGATCAAACGGATGATCAGTTTCGCCATGTGGTATCCGGGAGCCGCCTTGCCGCCGAAGATCACGGTGCGCGGTGTAGCGTCGGGCGCCTTGCCTGAACGGATGCGGTTATACAGCGTAATGACATGCAGCAGGTTCAATAACTGGCGCTTGTATTCATGGATACGCTTGATCTGCACGTCAAACAGGCTGGCCGGATTGAGCTTGATGCCGGTAAGCTGCTCGATCTTGTTGGCCAAGCGCACCTTGTTTTCATGTTTGACCTGACGGAAGGCTTTCTGGAACGCAGGATCATCCGCCAGGGATTCCAGCTTCCTCAGACGGTTGAGGTCTTTCTGGAAATCACGGCCTATGGTCTTCTCCAGCAACGCGGTCAAGGCCGGATTGGCCTGATTGAGCCAACGCCTTGGAGTGATGCCGTTAGTGACATTGACGAACTTGCCCGGATAGATGCGACTGAAGTCGGCAAACAGTGTGGTTCTGAGCAATTCGCTGTGCAGCGCCGCCACGCCATTGACCGTATGACTGCCGACCACGGCCAGATGGGCCATGCGCACGCGCTTGCCGTTGTTTTCATCGATGATGGAAACGCGCTTCAACAATTCGGTATCGCCCGGGAATTTGTGATTCACCATATGCAGAAATTCATGGTTGATCTGATAAATGATCTGCATATGGCGCGGCAACAGGTGCGTCATTTTTTCCACGCCCCAGGTTTCGAGTGCTTCAGGCATCAGGGTATGGTTGGTGTAGGCAAAGATTCTGACCACCAGATCCCAGGCCTTCGCCCACGGCAAGCCGTGCACATCCACCAACTGGTACATCATCTCGGCAATGGCAATCGCCGGATGCGTATCGTTCAACTGGATGGCAATCTTGTCCGGCAGCTGATTCCAATCCTTGTGGGTCGCGAGATAGCGCCGCAGGATGTCCTGAATCGAGGCGGAAACGAAGAAATACTGCTGTTTGAGACGCAGTTCCTTGCCCAGTACCGATGCGTCGTTGGGATAGAGTACCTTGGAGATGTTCTCCGAGGCATTCCGCTCTTCCACCGCCTTTTCATAATTGCCTGCATTGAAATGGAAAAGATCGAACTCACGCGCCGCCTTGGCTGACCACAGGCGCAGATTGTTCACGGTTTTGGTGCCATAACCGGGAATCGGCACATCATAGGCCATGGCCAGCACCGGCTCGCAATCTACCCAGCGGTGTTCGACATGATCGCCCTCATTGAACTCGACCAGATGACCATAAAAACGCACGGTATAAGTACTTTCAGGCCGCTGGAACTCCCAGATATTGCCATAGCGCAGCCAGTTATCCGGGTTCTCTGCCTGCTGTCCATCTATGATGGCTTGGCGGAACATGCCATATTCGTAACGGATGCCGTAACCGGTACCCGGAATGTCCATGGTCGCCATCGAATCCAGGAAGCAGGCCGCCAGTCGGCCGAGACCGCCGTTACCCAATGCCGCATCGTTCTCGATCTCGGCCAGCGCTTCCATATCCTGACCCAGCGCATTGAGGCCTTCCTTGACTTCGGGCGCAATGCCCAGATTCAGTGCAGCATTGGAAAACATGCGCCCGATAAGGAATTCCAGAGAGAGGTAATAGACCCGTTTGGGATCTTTCTCAAAATAGGACTCTGAAGTATTCACCCAACGCTCCACCACATGGTCGCGCACGGTATTCGCTGCCGTGTTGTACCAGTCGCGTGAAGTTGAAACCTTGGGGGTCTTGAAGCAGGTATAGCGCAAATGGCTTTCCAGCGCCTGCACTACCGGGATAGTCTCAGCTGAAACCAACTCTGCTGCTTGTTTTTTGGAACGGGATTTGGGTGTCTTGGCGGTCGTCATATTCAGGCTTCTTTCTGGATTTATCTCTGGAGGTACAGGCTTGCTGACTGGCAACAAGCTATATCAAATCGACGTCACTTCAGGTCGATTATAAACTAGCAAGAAGCATACTAAATATTAAGCTTTGTGAAATTTACAGTTTAAATACGCATAAATTCGGCATTTTCTCCATTTTCAGTATTTCCATTCGCCCCTCTGTAAGCGCCATAACGGTTACGCACAAAAGATTTCTTCCACCAAATATAGAGACCGGTCACGGAGAGCATCGCTACTACCAGTCCCATCAATGAGATCAGGATACGGCCGGGTAATCCCAGGATACGGCCGGAATGCAAAGGAAATTGCGCTTGCATGAAGATATCGCCAGCCGTGCCCGTACCCGGGATATCGGCACCCAGAAAGCGGCCGTCCGGACCATCAAAATAGAGCCAGGGGTTACCAAGGCCGCCGTCGGCATGATCCTGTCCCGGTTCAAAAAAGCCGACACCATAAACGCCCACTTCCGGTGAATAGAACATGGCACCGGCAGGTGCCGTCCAGTCCCTGCGCTCGGCTTCTACAATCGCAAATTTCAAGACTTCTTCCCGGCTGACGCCTGGGGGGATCGGCTCATCGATTGGATTCGGCGCTCTGACCAGAAACGGGCTTGGCGTCAGTTCCGAGAAGAATGACACCACAGGTCGCATGACCTGAAAATTGAGATTCATGGAGACTGAAGTCACGGCGAGCATCAGTAACAGCAACCAGACCCAAACACCACCAGAGCGATGCAGGTCAAAGTTCAGCTTGTAACCGCCTTGCTTGAAACGAAAAGCTAAAGATTTGCGCCATGTGCCTGGG
>JAEWTK010000195.1 GCA_023459535.1 Pseudomonadota bacterium | reverse complement strand
GGGTCGAGGTTGGTGGCGGCCAGCACGCGGATATCCACTGCAAGCGGACGATTGCTGCCGAGCCGCTCGATGACGCCTTCCTGCAGCGCGCGCAACAGCTTGGCCTGCAAGGCAAGCGGCATCTCCGTTACTTCGTCGAGGAACAGCGTGCCGCCATCGGCCAATTCGAACTTGCCGATGCGTTCCTTGATGGCGCCGGTGAAGGCGCCGCGTTCATGGCCGAACAATTCGGATTCCAGCATCTCGGCCGGGATGGCGGCGCAGTTGACGGCGACGAACAGGGATTTGTTGCGGGGCGAGAGCTGGTGGATGGATTGGGCGACCAGTTCCTTACCGGTGCCGGTCTCGCCGACAATCAGCGTTGTCGCCTTTTCCGGCGCGACCTGGGCAATCGCCTGTTTGACCTTGCGGATGGCTTCGCTCTCGCCGACCAGATGCTTGCCGCCGGGCGTGACTTCTTCGCGCAGGAACTGGTTTTCGATCTTGAGGCGGCTGACCGATAGCGCGCGATCGATGGCGATCTCCAGGGTTTCCAGATCGAACGGCCGCAGGATGTAGTCGGAGGCGCCGAGTTTCATGGCAGAGACGGCGGTAGCGATCTCGCCTTGTGCGGTGACGATGATGACCGGCATCTCCAGCCCGTCTTCGCGCATGGTTTCCAACAGCTTCAGACCGCCCATGCCGGGCATATGCAGGTCACTGACGACGAGGTCGATGCCGCCCTGCCGCAACAGCCCCAATGCTTCACGGCCGTCGCCGGCCAGCACCGGCTGGTAGCCTGCCTGTTTCAGGCTGATCTCCAGCAGGCGGCGCATGCTGGGTTCATCATCCACGGCAAGAATACGCTTCAGTTCGGTCAAGATGCTTCCTTCAGGTTCGGTAGTCGCAGGCGGAATTCTGCACCCTGCATGGCACTGACGCCAACCGTGATTTCACCGTGATGCGCGGCAACGATCTGGCGCACGACCGCCAGGCCGAGGCCGAGGCCGCCGCGGCGCTTGGTGTAGAAGGGGTCGAACACCTGTTCGCGCTGATCGGCCGGGATGCCCGGGCCATTGTCGGCGACGCGAACTTCCACAGCATTTTCCAGTTGCTGCACGCTGACCTGGATCTTGCCACCCTCGGGCAGGATCTGAATCGAGTTCAGCAGCAGGTTGAGCAGTACCTGCATGATCTGTTCATGGTCACATTCCGCCATCGCTACGCCCTCGGCGTTACAGTCGAGTTCTATGCTTTTCTTGTCGGCCTGCGCGCGCAACATGCCAACCGCCTGCCGCGTCAGTTCGGCAATGTCCGTGGGGGCGAATTCCGGCTGGCGCGGCCGCGCCGTATCGATCAGCGTGGAGACCAGTTTGTTCAGGCGTTCCGTCTCCGAGATGATGAAGCCGCAGACCTCGCGCCCCTCCTTACTCAATTCGGGTTCACGCAGCAACACCTGGGCTGACGAGCGCAGGATGCCGAGCGGGGTGCGTACCTCATGGCTCATGGCGGCGGCCATCTCGCCGACCACGGCCAGTTTGGCGGCGCGGGTCAGGTGCTCCTTGGAGCGCTCCAGATCTTCGATCATCTGCGCGAAAGCCCTGGACATGGCGTCAATTTCTGCCGGGCCGCCGGCCGGGGGGCGCAAGTTGCTCGGCGAACGGATGAAGCGATTGGCGAAGTCGGTCAGTTTCAGCAAGGGGCCGCTGATGGTGCGGGCCACCGGAATGGCGATGAAGCTGGCCAGCAGGATGGTGATGACCAGCAGGCCGATGAAGATCAGCCCCATGCGCCGGATCGGTTCCAGCGCTTCATCGCGATGCTGTGAAAAGGTGACGCGCCAGAGGCTGTTGGTTAAGCCCTGAAAGCCTTGAATGTTCGCAGTGGCCGAAATTCTGGCCTTGACGGTGTTTTGCCAGTGCGTGGTCGCGGCGATGGTCTGTCCCTGCTCGTCCAGCAGGGCAGCGGATGTGCGCCCGGAAACGGCGCCGCTCAGAATATCCTCAACTTCCGACCAGCTGAATTCCGCCACCAGAATTCCGATGGGTTGCTCTTCTATTGTGTCGAAGATAACACTGCTCATCTGCATGATGCCCTGCAATGAAGGCGTAAAATGCACATGGCCGCCGGCAATGGTGACTTCCAGCCACCGTGGGCGCAGATGCAGGGTCGAGCCGATCATGGCTGGCTCGCTGGAGGCGATGATGCGGCCGTTGCCGTCGATCACGTGCAGACCGCGATAGACTTGCTGATAGCTGGTTTTCAGTTCGGAGAGAAAGCGTGAAAGGCGTTTGTCGACGTCGCCGATACGGGCATCCTGCATCACTTCCAGTTTGTGCCAGGAGGCGATGTTCTGCAGGCGCTCGAACATCATGCGGTCTATGTCGTCGGCCGTTGCATGCGCACGGGTTTCCAGATCGTGCTGGATCTCGGTTTTGAGTGCGGTGCGTGCCTCGTAGAACGCCAGTCCGGTGATCAGTGTCGTCGGCAGCAGGCTGGTGAGCAGGAAAGCGCCCAGAAGCAGATAGCGTATGGGCAGAGTGCTCAGCTGCATGTGGGAGTCAGAATAATGAGGGTGTGTGGCATGGCATTTGCAATGAATTCGGACTTATTGGATTGAACAAGATTAGAATGTCCGCCAAAACATGGCAAGAACATGGTGAAAATATGATGACATCGAAACGAAAGGTATGCGCAGCTATCTGGCTATCGGTTTGCCTTTTTTGTATTCCGGTGCAGGTGCTACGCGCCGCAGAGGTGGCGTTAGCCGAGCCGATAGGTCAGCCGGCAGAAGGTCCGGTCAGTGTCTGGGATGGCTTCAATCTGGGTGGCTACGGCAGCGCCGGGATTATCGTGCCGCGGCACGAGAAAACCGAGATCGCCATCAATGAAATCAGTTTGATCGTCACCTGGGATGGCGACAGCCGTTTCAAATTCTTCTCCGAACTGGAACTGGAACATCCGCTGATCTGGCGTGAAGGGGATGATTTTTCCAAGCAGAAATC
>JAEWTK010000194.1 GCA_023459535.1 Pseudomonadota bacterium | reverse complement strand
TCGCGACCGGTGCCAAGATCAAGGGCGTCAACTATGGCATCAGTTCCGCCTGTTCGACCAGTGCGCACTGCATCGGCGCTGGTGTCGAGCAGATCCAACTGGGCAAGCAGGATATCGTTTTCGCCGGTGGCGGGGAAGAAGAGCACTGGACCATGTCTTACCTGTTCGACGCCATGGGTGCGCTTTCCAGCAAGTATAACGAGACGCCGGAAAAAGCCTCACGCACCTACGACGCTAACCGGGACGGTTTTGTCATCTCCGGCGGTGGCGGTATCGTCGTGCTGGAAGAATACGAGCATGCCAAGGCCCGCGGCGCGAAGATCTATGCGGAAGTGGTCGGCTATGGCGCCACCTCGGATGGTTACGATATGGTCGCACCATCCGGTGAGGGGGCGGTGCGGTGCATGAAGCTCGCATTGGAGGGCGTTGAGGGCCCTATCGATTACATCAATACGCACGGCACCAGTACCCCGGTGGGGGATGTAAAAGAGTTGGAAGCAATTCGTGAAGTTTTTGGCACTGATAGCAAAACAGCCATTGCCTCTACCAAATCTCTCTCCGGCCACGCGCTGGGTGCGGCGGGCGTCAATGAGGCGATCTATACGTTGCTGATGATGGAGAATAATTTCATCGCAGCGTCTGCCAATATCGAAACCCTGGATCCCGCGGCAGAAGGCCTCAACATCGTGCGTAGTCGCATCGATAATGCCAATATCCAGACCGCGCTTTCCAACAGTTTCGGCTTCGGCGGTACCAACGCCAGTCTGACGTTCTCGCGCCGGAATCTCGGCTAGCCGGAAGAATCGGGTAATCAGGAATCTAGATTAGAAGCGCCGCCGCCACATGGCGGCCTTCTGCCATCAGGATGTTGTAGGTACGGCAGGCTGCTGCCGTATCCATGCATTCGATGCTGATGCCGGTATCGGTCAGGTTGCGCGTGATGCGCGGATGGATGAAGCGATGCCGTGGCCCGGTCCCAAGCAGGATTACTTCAGGTTTCAGTTCCAGCAGTAATGCGAAATCCAGTTCCACCAGGCTGTCGAAATCCCCCGTCACCCAGTTCTCGATCAGCTGATTCGGCATGACGATCAGCGATTGGGTATGGCGTACCGTGTTGATTTCCACCCAACCGGCGTCATAGCCGGTAATCAGCTGGTTGCCGGCGGCTTGTGTCAGGTGCAATTTCATAAAGGATTGTGCTTGGCGGATATCGGTTTGAAGATAAGGGCTTGCCTGCCCGCTTTCATTGCTGGCATGCCCGTGACAATGTAAGATATCACACTTTTTGCAGGGCAGATTCTGCCGTTAGCGACCGACATGGACCCCATACTGAAATCGACCAAACTCAACAACGTGTGCTACGACATTCGCGGCCCGGTGTTGGAGCGCGCGCGGGAGATGGAAGAAGAGGGGCATCGCATCATCAAGCTCAACATCGGCAACCCGGCACCGTTCGGGTTTGAAGCGCCTGAAGAGATATTGCAGGATGTCATCCGCAATATGGATCAGGCATCCGGCTACACCGACTCCAAAGGGCTGTTTGCCGCGCGCAAGGCCATCATGCATTACACACAGCAGAAGAACATTGCCGATGTGACGATAGATGACATCATCATCGGCAACGGTGTCTCGGAGCTGATCGTGATGGCGATGCAGGCCCTGCTCAACAACGGCGATCAGATTCTGGTGCCGATGCCGGATTATCCCTTGTGGACCGCTGCTGTTACGCTGGCCGGCGGTACGCCGCGCCATTACATGTGCGACGAATCGAGTGATTGGTTGCCCGACCTGCAGGATATCGAGTCGAAGATCACAGCCAATACGCGCGGCATCGTCATCATCAATCCGAATAACCCGACCGGGGCGCTGTATCCGAAAGAGATTCTGGAAGGCATCATCGAGATCGCCCGCCATCACAAGCTGGTGATCTTCGCCGATGAGATCTACGACAAGGTCTTGTACGATGGCAACACGCATACCTCGATCGCCTCGTTGGCCGATGATGTGCTGTTCGTCACGTTCAACGGGCTTTCCAAGAATTACCGCACTTGCGGCTATCGTGCCGGCTGGTTGGTGGTTTCCGGCGAGAAGAAGCATGCGACGGATTACATCGAAGGTCTCAATATGCTGGCTTCCATGCGCCTGTGTGCCAATGTGCCGGGGCAATTGGCGATACAGACGGCACTGGGTGGCTATCAGAGCATCAATGACCTGGTGGCACCGACCGGCAGGCTTTGCAAGCAGCGCGATCTGGCGTACAAGTTGTTGACGGATATTCCGGGCGTTACCTGCGTCAAGCCGGCCGCCGCCATGTATCTGTTCCCGAAACTCGACCCCGAGCTTTATCCGATTGAGGATGATCAACAGTTCATACTCGATCTGTTGTTGGAAGAGAAGGTCCTGTTGGTGCAGGGCAGCGGCTTCAATTGGAAAAAACCGGATCACTTCCGTGTCGTCTTCCTGCCGAATGTGGATGATCTGACGGAAGCCATCGGCCGAATTGCAAGATTCCTCGAGAATTATCGCAAGCAGCATGGAACTTAATACAGTGAAGTGAGAAAGGTTAAGGGTTTTGCCCTTCACCCTTCACTCTTCACCTTTCACGGATTTTGATATGAAACCAATCAATGTAGGTCTGTTAGGAATCGGTACTGTAGGCGGTGGTACTTTTACCGTGCTGAAGCGCAATCAACTGGAGATCAGCCGCCGCGCCGGTCGTACCATTCAGATTGTAAAGGTAGCCGACCGCAATCTCGAACTGGCGCGCCAAGTCACTGCAGGTGCGTGCGAAGTGACGGATGACGCGTTTGCCGTTGTCAATGATCCGGGCATCGATGTCGTGGTCGAACTGATTGGCGGCTACACGATCGCCAAGGACCTGGTGTTGAAGGCCATCGAGAACGGCAAACATGTCGTGACCGCCAACAAGGCGCTGATCGCCTTGCACGGCAACGATATCTTCGCTGCCGCACAGAAACGCGGCGTCATCGTCGCTTTCGAGGCGGCGGTGGCCGGCGGCATTCCCATCATCAAGGCGCCGCGCGAAGGCCTCTCGGCCAACCATATCGAGTGGATCGCCGGCATCATCAACGGCACGACCAATTTCATCCTGACCGAAATGCGCGAAAAAGGCCTGGCCTTTGCCGATGTGCTGGGCGAAGCACAGCGTCTGGGCTATGCCGAGGCCGATCCGACTTTTGACGTTGAAGGCATTGATGCCGCGCACAAACTGATGATTCTGTCAGCGATTGGCTTCGGTATCCCGGTACAGTTCGACAAGG
>JAEWTK010000193.1 GCA_023459535.1 Pseudomonadota bacterium | reverse complement strand
ATCTCATACACAGCTTGAGAGAACTCCTGTAAAAACTCCCCCACCGGCAGATAGGTCGCCTCGGTCGCCGGCTCGAAGCGCGAGACCGGGACACGCTGCAGCATGGCACGCCCTTCGGCAGTCTCATGCAGGGACAGCAACTCACTGGTGAAGGCATCAGCAATCCCGGCCGGCACATCATCGCGCACCACCCAACCGTTGTTCGGCAGGGTATCGGTCTGCCATTTTACCGCCAGCTGATTCGCCAGCTCCGGATACTGCTGGATGTAGGCCTTCCACGGCACCGGCCAGGTCGCGCCGGCCGCCACATGCCCGCGCAACACGTTCTCGATGGAAGACTCCTGCGAGCCGACATAGCGGTTCTCGATATCGCGGTTCACATCCAGACCGTGGGTATGCAGATAGTATTGCGGCATGAAAGTCGCTGCCAGCGCAGTTTTACCGGGATAGGACACCGCCTTGCCCTTGAGGTCGGCGACCTCGCGTATGCCACTGTCCTTGCGAATCAGGATGATGCCGCGAAAATCCTCGTCATCACCCATCTTGCCGAAGATGCGGTAGCCGTGCCTGAGCGAGAGCACGGTCTGGTAAGGATTGGGCATGGCGAATGCAAAATGCCCAGCATAGAGTTTTTTATTGAATTCGGTGTAGTTGCGCGAGGCTTCAAGTTTGAAATGCGCACCCGGGATATTGGCATTCATGTGGTCGACGATGGGACCATAGACCTCCATCAATCGCTGCGGGTTATGCAGGGGATGGATGCCGACGACATAAAGCGGAGCCTGCCCGCCATTGCTTTCGGCCAGCGTGGGCTCATAGCCGTCTTGACCGGAATCACCGCAGGCACATAGCAACACTGCCGCGCCATAGGCCATCCAGCGGGTCATCGCGCGCACCAGTCTGCCGAACATGAGCATCAGCCCCTCGCCTTTCCTGTCATCGGCTAGCTTTCCCTGTAATACCGGAATGCCCCGATTCGTCCTGTCGCTTGCTGCATGATTGGAATGGTGCCCCCGGCACGAATCGAACGTGCGACCCTCCCCTTAGGAGGGGGATGCTCTATCCACTGAGCTACGGGGGCAACGGCGTTATTTTCTCATATTTCACGCTGCTGCGAATTTAGAATCATAAAAACTGTCATGAGTTTGTATGCGCCATGACGCTCACCCAATCTAATCTCCAGAGGATTGCCATGAAAATTTTCATCATTATCGTCGCCATTGCCCTCACCCTGCTGCTGTTCCGTTCCATCAGTGATGCGGCGGACGTACCCATGACAGGCGACGCGGCACCTGATTTCCGCCTGCCAGATGCCAAACAGCAGATGCACACCCTCAAGGATTATTCCGGCAAATGGCTGGTACTCTATTTCTACCCGAAGAACGACACGCCCGGCTGCACCCAGGAAGCCTGCGCTTTTCGCGACGACCTGTTCCAGATTGAAAAACTCAATGCAAAAGTGGTGGGGGTCAGCGTTGATGACACAGACTCACACGCAGAATTCGCCAAAAAATACAATCTGCCCTTCCCGCTGCTTGCCGACAAGGATGGCAAAGTGGCGGACAGCTATGGAGCTCTAAGAAATCTGGGAATCATCAAGATTGCCAAGCGTTACACTTACCTGATTGACCCGAACGGCAAGATCGCAAAAGTGTATCTCAGCGTGAATACTTCCAGGCACTCGCAGGAAATCATCGACGACTTGAAGAAACTGAGTACGGCAGGCTCATCGCCGCAAACTTGAGCTGCAAGACAAGAATAAAAAAGCCGCTAACTTCATAGCGGCTTTTTTGTGTCATCAGCGATTTGGTGCCCGGGGCCGGAATCGAACCGGCACGACCGTTAAGTCGAGAGATTTTAAGTCGCTTGACACTATACTAATAATCAATAAGTTAGTATATTAATGACATTATTTGTCACTTATTTGTCACTCGGAGCAAGATGGCAACAATCAGGAGCAGAGGCATTAGGCAATGGCAGGCCATTGTCAGACGGAAAGGTGTCTACACATCGGAGACTTTCCAATACAAGCAGGATGCCGAAGGATGGGCTAGGAAGGTCGAACGAGAAATAGATGAGGGTACATACCGGCAAGCGGATGATAGCGCCTCCACGACGCTAAAAACAGCACTCGAGGATTATGCTAGGAAAGTGACACCGCGCAAAAAGAGCGCCGACAGAGAGCTGACCAGGATCAATAGGTGGAAGCAGCACAAGCTGGCCAAGAAGATCCTGAACAAGGTGACTGGTGCTGACCTGGCCAGATTCCGGGATGAAGGTCGTGCGGCTGGGTTAAGCGACGCCACGATCCGGCTCGATCTGATGTTGATATCAGCCCTTTATACGGTGGCGCGAAAAGACTGGGGAATGCCTACCCTCAGGAACCCCGTCGCGGAAATGACCTTGCCCAGCCCCAGCAAAAAGCGGGAGCGGCGAGTCTCGCCAGCTGAGATATCTACTTTGCTTGAGTCAGCACCAAAGGCAATGCCAAAATCCAAAAACATCAAAGAACTGATCGAGCTCGCGATCGAGACAGGCATGAGGCAATCGGAGCTACTCAACTTGGAATGGCAGGATGTATTTATCCAGGACAGATATGTCCATCTGGACGAAACGAAGTCAGGCGATCCGCGTGACGTACCCTTGTCACCCCGCGCGGTCGATGTGCTCAACAGCATCGCCGGCACCGGCGAGAAGGTAGAAACCATCAGGCGCGGCAGATTGTTCAGTATCACTCAGGACGCGCTCGTGAGAGGCTTCAGGAAGGCCTGCGCCGAAGGCCGCCGCCTTGCAATGGAAAACCATCAAGAGCTACCGGTTGGATTCCTGGAGGATCTGACCTTCCACGATCTGCGCCATGAAGCCGCAAGCCGCTGGGCTGAGCATCTGGAAGCCCACGAGTTGTGCAAGATGTTCGGCTGGAAAACTATGCAGATGGCCCTGAGGTATTATCATCCAACACCTCAAAGCATTGCCGACAAATTATCGAGGGCTGCTATATGACGGGAACTGAACGATTTATTAAGTGCTCGCAAGAGCACGTGGACCTCGAGGAATTAAAAGGCATCAAACCGAATTTCGGAAAGTTTCTTCACGATGATCTGACCTGTTTTCAGGAAGCGAAAAGCGGCCAATTCATTAAGGCATATTGGGATGACACTTTAGTCGGGTTCATTTTTTTTTACGAGCTGTCCGATTCATGTATTTGCAGGATTTCATATGTGTATGTGGCCAGCAGCTATAGAGGTAAGGGAATTGGGAAACGCCTTGTAGAAAAGGTAGTGAATGAATGTATATGGAAGGGATGGACCAGAATTAAACTTGAAATATCTACTGCTTGCGATCCGGATAACAAGGAAATAATTCTCAAGCTTATCGAACCTCAGAAACACAGAATCGACTTCAAAGTCGCAGGCGTCTGACTAGACCAAAAGAGAAACCCGCCTTTCGGCGGGTTTCTCTTTATCTGCTTCCATTACTTCAGGAGCCAGGGCATGAACACAACGTCATGCATCAAGACTGCAATAAACGCGATTAGCGGCACGATCACATAATCGGTAAGGGATAGCCCTACCGTCAAGGCAAAAAGCAACGGCAAAAGCCACCAGAACGGTTTTTTCAGGTAAACGCGGTGAGCCCCTGGAAAGATGGCCAGCCAAAAATAAGCAATCCAAAGCCTTTTATTCATAAGGTGTTCCTTTCATTTATTTAGTTGATGCCACTGCGGGCAATGCCGGCACTGACCAGCTCTTTCGCGTATTGCGGGATTTTTGCTGTCACAACCAGGATTGTCAGCATGACCCCGCTGATTGAAACTGCGATGAAAAAGCTTTCCAGCGGATCCACGTCCGGCGACATCATGCCAGCGAGCGCCTTCACCATCTTGACTGATACCATGAGTAGGCCTGCGGCCAGCACTTTCAGGAGACTCGCCTGAAGGAAGAACCGGAGCCAGCCAGC
>JAEWTK010000192.1 GCA_023459535.1 Pseudomonadota bacterium | reverse complement strand
TGCCCGCGAATATGCGACCACACCACCCGCTGCGATTCGTTTGGGCGTGGCGCTGGAACGCAGTTATGGCGGCAGTCAGGCCATCCGTGCCGTCACCTCGCTACCGGCGCTGATTGGGGCGTGGCGCCATGTCGGTGGCGGTGCGTTACAGTTCCCGGTGTGGGAGCACCCATACAAGTTCGATGTTATCTGCCGTCCGGACCTGATTCCCGAAGGTACGCAGGTGGTCAACATCCTTCAGTTGGGCCGCGCGCTGTTGGGCGAATTGCCGCTCAACACGCCAATCAAGTCGCTGATGGTGTGGAATACCAATCCGGTGACGCAATCGCCTGAAACCGACAAGATCATCGCCGGTCTCAAGCGTGAAGACCTGTTCACCATCGTCGCCGATCATTTCATCTCCGATACTGCCGCCTATGCCGATATCGTGCTGCCGGCCGCCATGGGCGCCGAGATGGAAGACATGATTTTGTCCTGGGGACACCTCTATCTGACCTACAACACCAAGTGCGTTGAACCGCCGGGTGAGGCGCTGCCCAACAACGAGATATTCCGCCGTCTGGCCAAACGTCTCGGCTTTGAGGAAGAGAACTTCAAATGGTCCGATAGCGAGTGCCTGGAGAATTACGTGGACTGGAATTCTCCAGCCTGCGAGGGTATCGATCTTGCTCATTTGCGTGAGCACGGTTTTGCTAGACTCAAGGTCGGCACCAAGGATAACCGTGCCCCGCATAAACAGGGTAATTTTCCGACGCCTACCGGCAAGTGCATGTTCTATGTTGAAGGCGCCAAGAATTTCGTCGCCGGACCTTTCCGCCAGATGTATGACGGCTTCCAGCCCGGCGAAGACCTGGATCCATTGCCTGCCTATGTGCCGTCACGCGAGTCCTCCGACACCAATCCGGCGTTGGCGGCCAGATATCCGCTCAGTATCATCTCACCCAAGAGCCACGGCTTTCTGAATTCCTGTTACGCCAACGTGACGGAGAAGATCAAGGGCCAGGGCGAGCAGTTTGTCCTGATTAACCCGGCTGATGCCGATCTGCGCGGTATTGAAGAGGGCGCAAAAGTCCGTGTTTTCAACGATCGTGGCGCTTTTGAAGGTGAAGCGAAAATCACCCGGGATGTGAACCCCGGCATTGTTGTTGCCACGCTTGGTTACTGGCGGCAGCTGAACAACGGGACGGTGAACTGCATCAGCGCTGCCGAGTTCGGCGATATGGGGCATTCGACGACGTTCTCGGATAACCTGGTGCAGGTTGAACTGGGCTAGGTTGGATTGATACCGCACATGGGCTTGTCGCAATGATATGCCCATGTGTAAAACCTTTTGTCCGGCCTCTTTTACCGACGGGCTTTTCCAGTAAAATCCCGTCATGGATATCTACTCAGTTCTCAAACCATTTTTATTCAGGCTCGATGCCGAGCGCACCCATGACCTGACGTTGAAAAGCCTCAAGCTGGTTCACAAGCTGGGGCTTTCGTGTCTGTTCGGTAAGCCGCCGGCGTGCGAACCGCGGCAGGTGATGGGGCTGGTTTTCCCCAATGCAGTGGGGCTTGCTGCCGGGCTCGACAAGAATGGGGCTTATATTGATGGTCTGGCGGCATTGGGCTTCGGCTTTATCGAAGTAGGCACCGTCACGCCGCGACCGCAGCCCGGCAACCCCAAGCCGCGCCTGTTCCGGGTCAGGGAAGCGGAAGGCATCATCAACCGTTTCGGTTTCAACAATCTGGGTGTCGATCAACTGATAGAGAATGTGAAGGCTGCCGGATTCAAGGGCATACTTGGCATCAATATCGGCAAGAACTTCGATACGCCGAATGAATTTGCAGTCGAGGATTACCTGATATGTTTGCGCAAGGTCTATGCCTATGCGAGTTATGTCACGGTCAACATTTCCTCACCCAACACCAAGAACCTGCGTGCGCTGCAGGAGAAGGAAGCACTTTCCGGCTTGCTGGCTGCGTTGAAAGCGGAACAGAAAAAACTGGCAGAGACACATGGCCGCTATGTGCCTGTCGCGTTGAAGATCGCGCCGGATCTGGAGCTTGAGCAGGTACATGAGATCGCCGATTTGCTCGTGGAGCATGGCTTCGATGCCGTGATTGCGACCAACACGACGTTGGCACGCGATGCCGTGCAGGATATGGAGAACGGTACTGAGACCGGTGGCCTGTCCGGGGCGCCGGTACGCGACAAATCGACACAGGTGATACGTCAGCTGGCAGAACGCCTACAGGGCAGAATACCGATCATCGGTGTCGGCGGCATACTCTTGGGTGAGGATGCCGCCGAGAAGATCGCTGCCGGAGCAAGTCTGGTCCAGGTGTACAGTGGCCTGATCTATCGCGGCCCTGCACTGGTGAAGGATATCTGCCGCATACTCAAATAAGGAGAGCGCGATGAGTTCTGGTAAAAAGAGATTCAGCAAAGGCGAAATCAATGTCGGTCAACTCGACCGGGCGCTGCGCATTCTGGCCGGACTCTGTCTTGTCGCCATACTCTTTATCGAAGATTCTCCCTGGCGTTTGGTGGGCCTGCTCGGGCTTGCCTATATCCTTACCGGCCTGACCCGCTGGTGCCCGATTTACACCTGGATGGGCATCAACACCTGCAACCCCAAAAAACCGCAGGAATGACAGAGCCGATTCTTTATTCCTATCGTCGTTGCCCTTATGCGATGCGAGCACGCATGGCTTTGCATTATGCCGGTATCATCGTCGAGATTCGTGAAATCATACTGAGGGACAAGCCCCGCCATATGCTGACAGTCTCGCCCAAAGGCACGGTGCCTGTGCTCGTGCTACCGGATGGCAAGGTCATCGATGAGAGTCTGGATATCATGGCCTGGGCGCTCTCCCGGAATGATCCGGATGGCTGGTTGACGAATGACAGCCGGTTTCAGGAGCTGATTGCAGAGAATGACGGCAGCTTCAAGCGGGCGCTGGATCAGTACAAATACGCGACGCGTTTTCCTGAGCAAAGTGCGGAGACCTATCGCCAGCAAGGAGAGCGATTCCTTGCCAGGCTGGAAGCCTTGCTGACTGAACATGCTTATTTGTTGTCAGATAAACTGACGCAGGCGGATGTGGCCATTTTTCCGTTCATTCGCCAGTTTTCCATGGTGGATGCGGACTGGTTTGCGGCGGCGCATTATCCGCGTCTGCGTCAGTGGCTGGCCGGGTTGCTGGCTTCTGATCTGTTCAATGGTGTCATGCAAAAAC
>JAEWTK010000191.1 GCA_023459535.1 Pseudomonadota bacterium | reverse complement strand
TGCAGCATGCAGGGTTTCGGCTGCTCCTGAGGCCCCTGCTCGAAAGCCAGGACTTCCAGACGGCCGCGAACCAATTCCAGCAATTCATCGGTCTTCAGCAGAAAGTCCGGATTGTTCGGCTTGCCATAGACCTCCTGTCCCTGCATAAAGGTCTCGTAGATCAGCAGGCCATCCGCGGCCAGACTGCCGATGAAATCATCGAACAGCGGCCGGTGCAGATAACGGCAGACGACGATGGCATCGAACGGCTGGTCCTCATACGGCCAGCCGTCACGTTCAATATCAGCCACCCGCACCGTAATGCCATCGATACCCTGCAGCGCCTGCAAAGCCTCAGCGTCGCGGTCGACCGCTTCCACCTGAAAGCCCTGCTGCGCCAGCCATCGGGCATTGCGACCCTTGCCGGCAGCCACATCCAGCACCCGGCCATGCGGACGGATATGCCCGGCATGTGCCTGCAACCAGAGGGATGGTGTTTCAACGAGATCGGTACGCAACAAAGTGAAATGCGCCAAGTCTGTATCTCCCGGATAAAAACTGCCGCCATGCAGGCTGAAGAATCCGCATAGCACTGCAGCAAATTGATGCTGTGGACTTCAGGCGGCATGGTTACAATAGCGGGCTGAAGTCGGCCTGACCACATTTTATGCCAGAAACAGTTCCCACCACTACGGATTCACCCGACACGCCCTCCAGCCCGGCGGCAATACGCTGGCAGGATGGCCTGCCGTTCTCGCAGCAATACGACGATGTCTATTTTTCCCGTGACAACGGCCTGGCCGAGACACGTCACGTCTTTATCCATCACAACCGGCTGGAGGAACGCTGGCTGGCTTTGCAAGGTAATCACTTCACCATCGCCGAAACCGGCTTCGGCACCGGGCTCAATTTCCTCTGTGCCTGGCAGCAATGGCTGCAGCAGGCGCCCGGCCATGCCAGGCTGCATTTCATCAGCTGCGAAAAACACCCGCTGAGCCCTGCCGACCTGCAGCAGGCCCTGGACATCTGGCCTGAACTCAAAGCCTTCAGCACGCAACTGATCGAGCAATACCACAGCCTGTCCGCCGGCATGCACCGGCTGATATTCGAGCAGGGACGCGTCACGCTGACACTGCTGATCGGCGATGCCAGCGAAATGCTGGCCCAACTGCATGCCAGTGTCGATGCGTGGTTTCTCGATGGTTTTGCCCCCGCCAGGAATCCGGACATGTGGCAACCTGCGCTTTTCAGCCAGATGGCGCGGCTCTCGCACCGACAGACGACCTTTGCCACCTTTACCAGCGCCGGCATGGTCAAGCGCGAACTGCAGGAAGCCGGATTCAAGGTAGAGAAAGTCGCCGGTCACGGCCGCAAACGCGAAATGCTCTGCGGGCGCTTTGAAACGGGAGCTGAGCCGACGCAGTTCCGGCCGCAAAAGGCGCTGGTCATCGGTGCCGGCATTGCCGGTTGTGCCAGCAGCCACGCGTTGGCCATGCGCGGCTGGCAGGTCACGCTGATCGAGCGTCATGCACAGGTCGCTGCCGAGGCTTCGGGCAATCCGGCCGGCATGCTCTACCCGCGTCTGGCCATGCAGGACACGGTCATGAGCAGGCTGGCACTTGGCAGCTTCCTGTACGTCTTGCGCTCGCTGAAGAATCTGGGGCTTACAGATGACAACTACCGGCAATGCGGCCTGCTGCAACTGGCATACGATAGCCGCGAAGCCGAACGCTGCCGCGCCGTCGCACAACGCGGCCTGCCGGAGGATATCGTGCACCGGGTCGATGCGGATGAAGCAGGCCGGATCGCCGGCATCCCTCTGAAACAGGATGCCCTGCATTTCCCGCAGGCCGGCTGGGTCAAGCCAAGCGCACTGTGCACCGCATTCTCGCGACATCCGAACATCCGCCTGCAACCGAGCCAGCAGGTCGTGCGCATCGTCAAGCATCAAGACTTGTGGCAGGCGTGGGATGGCGAAACGCTACTGGATGAAGCGCCGGCATTGATCCTGGCCACCGCGAACGACAGCCTGAGCTTTGAACCGACAGCGCATCTGCCACTGCAACCGGTACGCGGCCAGATTTCCGTCACCCCGGCTTCGGCCTACAGCCGGCAACTGCAAACCGTGCTCTGTACCGACGGTTATATCAGCCCGGCCATCGATGGCCAACATTGCCTGGGGGCGACCTTCTCGCCGGATGATAGCGGGCTGGATATCCGCCACGAGGACCACATGAGCAACCTCGCCATGCTGAAGCGCATGTCGGCAGAACTGCAGCAAAGCCTGGAGACGGACCAGCTGCAAGGTCGCGCCGCGTTGCGAGTGGCGACACCCGACTACCTGCCATTGGTCGGCGCAGTCATGGACGCCCGTGAACTGTCCACAAATCCGCCCAAGCATTACAGCCGCTCACCCGCGCTACCGTATCTTGAAGGCTTGTACATCAACACTGGCCACGGCTCCAAGGGTATCAGTCAGGCTCCCTTGTGCGCGGAACTGCTGGCTGCCGCCATCTGCAGCGAGCCGCTGCCGCTGGACAGCAAGACCGTCGCCGCACTTGACCCCAACCGCTTTTTACTGCGAAAGTTAGGCCTCAAAAACCTGGTCAGGGGACTGACCAGCCACGCAGACATTTCTAAAACCGGCACGTCATGACCTCCATTCCCCTGCTGCAAACCGCCTTCGAGCATCATCGCAACGGCCAACTGGCGCAAGCCGAATCTTCCTATCTGCAGTTCATCGCCTGCCAACCGGCTCATGCTGGCGCCCGGCACCTGCTCGGCCTGCTCTACCTGCAATCAGGACGCGCCGCACAGGCCGTCGAACAGATCGCACGCGCAGTGAAAACCGAGCCGAACAACCCGGACTATCTCAACAACTACGGTGCCGCCCTGCGCGCTAACGGCCAGACCGAACAGGCCATCAACTGCTACCACAAGGCCTTGCAGCTGAACCCCAGGGATATCGATCTGCAGAACAACCTGGGCAATGCCTATCTGGAACTGCAGTGTTTCGAGGAAGCTGCAGGCTGCTACCGGCGCGTGCTGCGCGCCTTGCCGGACAATCCGGATGTACGGGGTGCGCTCTGCAATGCGCTGCAGTCCTACGGCTTCCAGTGCCATGACAAGGGCATGTACCTGCAGGCTGAAGCGGCCTATGAGGAAGTGATCGGCCTGAACCCTGCGGACGGTGCCAGTTACTACAATCTCGGCAATGCCCAACGCGAACTGGGAAAGGCCGAGGCCGCACTGAAAAGCTACCGGCAGGCGCAAAAGCTGCTGCCGGACGATGCCGATGTCTACAACAACCTCGGTAACGTACTGCGCGAAACCGGCCAGCTGAAAGAAGCCGTCACCGCCTACCAGCAGGCGCTGCAGCTGAACCCGCAGCTTTACCATACCCGCGTGCATCTGGTGCACCAGAAACAGCATTTTTGCGAATGGACTGGACTGGAGCAGGAAGTCACCATGATTCGCGACTGGGTGAAAACCGTGCCGCAAGCGCAAATATCGCCTTTCGCCTTCCTGGCAATGCCAGGCACCACAGCAGATGAGCAAAGAATATGTGCCGACAACTGGGTCAGCAACCGTTTCGCGCAGCTTTTTGCCAACGCACAATCCGCTGATTTCAGCGCCAACCGTAAACATCGCAAACTGCGCATAGGCTACCTTTCCAGCGACTTCCGCCTGCACCCGCTGGCCTTCCTTATCAGCGAACTGATCGTATGACATGACCGCACGCAATTCGAGATCTACTCCTATTCCAATGCCGCCGACGACAACACGCCGGAACGCAAGCGCCTGGAAAAAGCCTTCGACCATTTCATCGACATCCGCAAGCTGTCGATTCCGCAAGCCGTCGAGCGTATCAAGCAAGACCAGATCGACATCCTGGTCGACCTTACCGGCTTCACCCAGGCCAGCCGTACCGCGCTGGTCGCGCTGAGGCCGGCACCGGTCAGCATCAACTGGCTGGGCTTTCCCGGCACCATGGGAGCCTACAAGGGCAAACCCCTGTTCGACTATATCCTGACCGATGACTTCGTCACGCCCGGCAGCGAGGATGTTAACCTCGCCGAAACCCCGTTGCGCCTGCCGGTCTGCTACCAACCGAACGATCGCAAGCGACCAATAGGCAAGCCGACGACCCGCGCAGAAAACGGCCTGCCGGACGATGCCTTTGTCTTCTGCAGCTTCAACCAGACTTTCAAGATACTTCCACAAGTGTTTGATATTTGGATGAATATCCTGAAAGAAAGACCTGCCAGTGTGCTCTGGCTACTTGAATGCAATGCGGTAGCGAAGGAGAACCTGCAACGCGAGGCGGAAGCGCGCGGCGTGGCTGCAGACCGCCTGATTTTTGCCCCCAGGGTGCCAATCGCCAATCACCTGGCACGTCACCAACTGGCCGACCTGTTCCTCGACACCCTGCCCTACAACGCCCACACCACGGCCAGCGATGCCCTCTGGATGGGCCTGCCGTTGCTGACCTGTACCGGCCAGACCTTTGCCAGCCGTGTCGCAGGCAGCCTGCTGCATGCATTGGGCATGGATGACCTGATAAGCAGCAACCTGGACGACTACCAGCAGAAAGCCCTACAACTGTCAGCGGATGCGGACTTGCTTGCATCCATAAAACAGCGCCTGCTGCAAAGCCGTGATAGTGCGCCACTGTTCGATACTGGACGTTTTGCGCAAGACCTGGAACATTGCTATCAAACGGTCTGGCAGCGTTATCTGCAAGAAGGCCAAACACAGCTTTAAACGCTTGTGTTAAAGTAATTTCCCATTAGAGCTATTAGAACAACAACACAATTAAAACAATTACCTAAGAGATCAATATGGCTGCAATCGACATCACCCCGGTACTCAAATTCATGGTGGAAAAGGGAGGATCAGACCTCTTTTTCAGTACCGGCACTTCCATCCACATGGAGATCGAGGGTGAAACTACCCCCATCAATAATCAGGCGATGGCCCCCAACATGGTGAAAGAGATCGCCTACAGCCTGATGAGCGAGGACCAGATCAAGGAATTCGAACGCGAATACGAGATGAATTTCGCTGTCAGCCGCAAGGATATCGGCCGTTTCCGCGTCAATGTCTTCCGCCAGCGCGGCGAGGTCGGCATGGTCATCCGCCACATCAAGACCGATATTCCGTCATTTGAAACCTTGGGACTGCCGCCGATCCTGAAAGAACTGATCATGCGCAAGCGCGGCTTGTTGCTGGTAGTCGGTGCCACCGGCTCCGGCAAATCCACCACGCTGGCCTCCATGATCGACTACCGCAATACCAACAGCACCGGCCACATCGTCACCATCGAGGACCCGATCGAGTTCGTCCACCCGCACAAGAAATCCGTGGTCGATCAGCGCGAAGTCGGCATCGACACCCTGTCTTTCGACAACGCGCTGAAGAACGCCATGCGCCAAGCGCCGGACGTGATCCTGATCGGCGAAGTACGCGACATGGACGGCATGAAGCAGGCCATGGCCTATGCCGAAACCGGCCACCTGTGCCTGGCGACGCTGCATGCGAACAACGCCAATCAGGCACTGGAGCGCATCATCTCCTTCTTCCCGCAGGATGCAAAAGCCGGCCTGCTACTGGGCCTGTCGCTCAACATGGTCGGCATCATCTCGCAACGCCTGATTCCCGGCGCCAAGGCCAAGCGTGTCGCCGCCATGGAGGTCATGATCAACACGCCTTACATCGCAGAGCTGATTCAGAAACAGAAGATCGAGGAAATTAAGGAGATCATGGCCGATAACAACGATATCGGCATGAATACCTTCGACCAGTCCCTGTTCAAGCTCTTCAGCACCGGCAAGATTGACCAGGAAAACGCCTTGAGTTATGCAGACTCCCGTAACGACCTCTCACTGAAGATGCGGCTGGCGGCGGAAGGTTCGAAAAGCACTAGCGACGGCGGTAGCGGCGGTTTCGGAACGATTATCGGCTAATCCCGCACTTGCCGGGCTGCCGGAATTTTCGCCGCGATCAGCGGTCTTTCTGAGGTAGCTCACGACATCTGGAGTCACTCATGCCTGCGCTTCTACTGGCATCACTACTAATCATTTTCAGCACGGCAGCGTATGCGCAGGTCTATAAGTGCAAAAATGCTGAAAATCAGATCATCTATTCAGACACCCCCTGCTTACCTGGCAGCCAGGAGATCGCGACTGACATCGGCACTCCACAACCTGGAAACGCAGATCCGGATGCAGCGGCAGGCATCATGCGTCAGCTGGATTCTGCAGTTAAATCGGCTATTGCCGCCAACGACATGACAAGAGCGAACGCTCTAGCGACGACAGAAAAACACCGGGAATGGATAGCAACAGCCATCAGGGAACAGGCTCTGCAACCGGGCAAATCTCCGGCTGAACTGCAAGCACAAAAAGCG
>JAEWTK010000190.1 GCA_023459535.1 Pseudomonadota bacterium | reverse complement strand
GCGATACAGCACGGCATCACAGGACGGGCATTTGCTCCACAGGCCTTCAGGCACAACTTTTTTGCTTGTGCCCTGCGCACGATTGATTTTTGGCGGTAATAGTTTTTGCAACCAGCTCATGGTATGCCCCTCGTCTAGTTGGAGTCTATCGCAGCTCGCAACTCGCTTGTCAATGCAGCAAGATTGCCCAGCAGCGCTTGTTCTGATGAATTTTCTATTTCCTGCACCATGCGGCTACCGACCACAATCGCATCGGCAATCTCCGCAACCTGACGCGCAGTTTCAGCATCGCGCACGCCAAAGCCCACGCCTATCGGCAGGTTGGTCTTTCCGCGTATACCCTGCAATCTCTCGGTAACTTGCGCAATATCGAGATTCTGCGAGCCGGTAACACCCTTGAGCGAAACATAATAAACGAAGCCACTGGCCTGCTGCACGATGGTATCGATGCGTGAAGCTTCGGTCGTGGGGGAAAGCAGGAAGATCGGATCCAGTTCACGGCTCTTCAGTAGCGCGACGAAGTCGCCGCATTCCTCTGGTGGATAGTCGACTGTCAGCACACCATCGACCCCTGCCGCCCTAGCCTGATCGGCAAAATTCTCGATGCCCATGGCTTCGACCGGGTTGGCATAACCCATCAGGATCACGGGCGTCTTGGTATCCTTCTCACGGAAGGTTTTAACCATCTGCAACACATCGCCCAGCCCCACATGATGCGCCAGCGCACGCTCACTGGCACGCTGAATGACCGGACCGTCCGCCATCGGATCGGAGAACGGAATACCCAGCTCTATCATGTTGGCACCGCTGTCGACCAGCGCATGCATCAGGTTAACGGTATGATCTGGATGTGGATCTCCTGCAGTAATGTAGGGGATCAGCGCTTTTTTCTTCTGTTGCGCAAGTGCGGCGAAGGTCGATTGAATACGGGACATGTATGATTTTTCTGTATACGCTAAAGAATAAAAACTAGAGCTCGATACCTGATAGCTTAGCCACAGTGTTGATGTCCTTGTCGCCGCGGCCGGACAGATTGACCAGCAGCACCTTTTCCGGGGACATGGTAGCCGCCAGTTTCATGGCATAGGCGATCGCGTGACTGGATTCCAGCGCAGGGATGATACCTTCGGTGCGACACATGGTATGGAAGGCCTTCATCGCCTCATCGTCGGTCACCGCGACATATTCGGCCCTGTGAATGTCTTTCAACCAAGCATGCTCAGGACCCACACCGGGGTAATCGAGGCCGGCAGACACCGAATGGGTTTCGACAATCTGACCGTTCTTGTCCTGCATCAAATAGGTACGGTTACCATGCAGCACACCGACCGGGCTATTGGCAGTCAAAGGCGCAGCGTGCTTGCCGGTCTCGAGACCATAACCGGCAGCTTCGACGCCAATCAGTTTGACGTTCTCTTCATCGATGTAGGGATAGAAGATCCCCATGGCATTGGAGCCACCGCCGACACAAGCGATCACAGCATCAGGCTGCCGCCCGATCATTTCCTGCATCTGCTGCTTGGCCTCGACACCGATGACCGACTGGAAGTCACGCACCATCATCGGATAAGGATGGGGGCCAGCAACGGTACCGATGATATAGAAAGTGTCCGCAACATTGGTGACCCAATCCCGCATCGCTTCATTCAAGGCATCCTTCAGAGTCTTCGAGCCTGATTCGACCGGCACGACAGTCGCACCCAGCAACTTCATACGGTAGACATTGGGGGCCTGCCGCTTGACGTCCTCGGAGCCCATGTAAACCACACACTCCAGCCCCAGTCGCGCGGCAATCGTGGCGGTCGCCACTCCATGTTGGCCAGCGCCGGTCTCCGCAATCACGCGCGGCTTGCCCATGCGCTTGGCCAGCAACGCCTGACCAACCGTGTTATTGATCTTGTGAGCGCCGGTATGATTCAGATCTTCACGTTTGAAATAGATACGTGCACCACCGATCCTCTCGGCCAAGCGTTGTGCATAATAGATGGGGCTGGGACGACCAACAAAATGCTTGAGATCATAGGCGAATTCGGCGAGAAATTCCGGATCATGGCGATAGCGTTCGTACATCACGCGTAATTCCTCGAGCGCCTCGATCAGGGTCTCGGCGACAAAAATACCGCCGTATGGGCCGAAATGGCCGCGCTCATCCGGCATATCATAAACTTGCATCACTGACTCCTCGCATGAATGCGGCAATCTTTGCAGCATCCTTGATTCCCTTGTTAAGTTCCACGCCACCGCTGACATCCACTGCGTATGGTTGCACTTGCCTGACTGCCTCCCCGACGTTATCTGGACTCAGCCCTCCCGCCAGCACGACAGGCAATGGCAATGTTTTTGGAATGATCTTCCAGTCGAAAACCTGACCGGTTCCGCCCGGCACGCCTTCAATAAATGCATCCAGAAGCAAGGCTTGGGCATGCTTGAATTGTTCTGCGTATTGTAGCAAATTTGTATCCGGTTTAACGCGAATCGCCTTCATATATGGCATACCAAATCGCTCACAGGCATCAGGGGTTTCATTGCCGTGAAACTGCAGCAGATCCAGGCGCACCTGCTGGATGACCTGCAAGATTTCATCCGGTTCCGCATCGACAAACAGCCCGACCACGCTAATAAAGGGGGGCAGACCGGCTACAATTCGTGCCGCTTTTTCCGGACTGACATAGCGCGGACTAGGCCGATAGAACACCAATCCTATCGCATCGCAACCGGCAGCAACCGCAGTTCCGGCATCTTCTTCCCGTGTGATACCGCAGATTTTGACACGTGTACGCAAATGAAAATTTCCCGTCAAACTCAACAAGCGCCATTTTATAGTGTATGCAAGCTTACCGTGCGTTTTTTACCATGAAGTCATACTCAAATGAATATCCGGCTTAAATCCCGCCGGGTTTCCGGCAACTGCCACTTGTCGTCATAACCGATGCCCGTCAGATACAGGCCATCAGGAGAAAAAGTGGGAGGGGCCAACTTGCGATCTTTTCGCCGCAACAGCTCCTCGATGAACTCTGGCGGATAGCTGCCTTTGCCAATATAGACCAGCGCACCGACCATATTTCGCACCTGATGATGCAGAAAGGCGTTGGCCCGAAAACTGAAAACCAGACGGCCATCTGCGCCGTTGACATCTGCCCTGCCCATGATTTTTACCGGCGATTTGGCTTGGCATTCGGCAGCACGAAAGGCGCTGAAATCATGCTCTCCAAGAAGAAAACCCGCAGCCTTCTGCATCGCAGCCAGATCTAGCGGCTGATGAAACCAGCCCGCCTTGCCGGACATCACTGCCGGAGCAACCGGCCGGTTAATCAGAAAGTACTGATAACTGCGTTCATATGCTGAGAAGCGAGCATGAAAGTACTCATCTACGACTTGCGCCCACAACACCCTGACGCCAGCCGGCAGATGCGCATTGACGCCTCTGACCCAGGCCGTGACCGGCCTTGATGTCGACGTGTCAAAATGCACTACCTGACACAAGGCATGAACGCCTGTATCCGTGCGCCCTGCCGCGATAACGGCAACCTTGTGTCCCGCAAGAATGGCCAATGCGCTCTGCAAACGATCCTGTATGCCGCAACCGTTGCTTTGACTTTGCCAGCCGAAGAATCCCTTACCGTCATATTCAAGCCCCAAGGCTATACGCATAACAGAACAGCTCCCAACAGAACCAGACAGAACAGCACCATCCCGTCTCTATAATGCATGGCGGGCTTCATTATCTCAATCTGTTCCGGCGCTCCATAATCGACATCGAGAACTTCCTCCAGCTTCATCAATTGATGTATTGAATTGTGCTGGCGACTCTTCATGCCATGTTCGACATAATACAAAGTCAGCCACAACCGGACAGCAAAACGTTCCGGATCCAGGCCCGCGAATCTGAAAGGCCTGGCCAGCCAATACAGACCAGCTATCAGTTGCTCGCGTCCGGTTGTCGCCAGCAACAAGGCTAGGCCAGCTAAAATAGCCGCTAGACGCAGCATCTGCTCGACTCCGGCATGAACACCTTCATAACTTGGCGCGGTCGAGAAATACCAGCCCGCAACATACTCTCCCGGCGTGTTATAGGCATAGACGATCAGCAAAAACAGCAGGATATAGCGTACACGCTTCAGCAATCTCAGGAATTCTGTAAATGCAGCAAAGCTCACCGCGCCAGTTTTCTTGATCTGGTTTGCAATCAGATCCATGCGGAGCAGAATTACCAACATCAGTGCCAGCGCGATAACCAGCGCATGCCGCTGCAGGCCATAGACCATAACGGCAAACATCAATAAAGCAAGTACCCGGACAGAAGGATGCATAGATTAAAAATTGCCATCAATAAAAAAGCCGGGCAAGAAGCCCGGCTTCATTAAATCACATTGCAGCTCAGGACAGGCTGTTAAATAACTCCTGCGCACGCTGACGCTGTCTGGGCCCACCCTCTTTCAGTACTTCGTCCAGCAGTTCACGCGCCCCTTCATTATCACCCATGTCCATATAGGCGGTAACAAGATCAAGCTTGGTATTGACCTCCTCCGACTCCTGCTCGGCATCTTCAGCTTCCTGCTTAGCAGTAGCTTCCTCAGGTGCCTCCATATCGAGACTGATTCCGGACAGATCCAGTTCCAGACCGGTTTCGGCCGAGGCCGACTCTTCCTGAACTTCTGCCTGCACAGATGACATTTCGATTGGCTCGGTCGTGCCGCCCAGATCGAAATTGAAATCGAGACCGGACTCTTCTTTCGGTGACTCCACCAATTCAGGTGCAGCCGAGGCAGGCTCTTGCTGCGCCAAATCCAGACTACCGATATCCGGAATATCGTTCTTGTCTTCCACATTTTCAGCAACCTGAACCGCAGCATCATCAGATTCCAGATTCAGGCTGGGCATTTCCATATGCGGCAATGTTTCATCAAGGCTCAGCGATTCGAACTGGATGGTTTGCTCTGTAGATTGCGTTTCTGGTGCAGTAAATGTCAGTGAGACATCATCTGTAGAAGCAGCCGGTTTATTATCAGAGAAGTCCATGTTGAAATCGAGACCGCCCGTATCAAGCTGCACCGTATCTGCCATCGCCACTTCCGGTGCTGCAGAAACTGCTTCGGGTTCAGCCGGATTGGAATCGAACCCAAGATCAAAATCAAGACTACTATCCGTGTCCTTTGTGGCTTCTTCAACCTCGGCAGCATTGCTCTCTGACACACCTGTGTCTGCATCCAGGGAGAAGTCCAGACTTGCATCGGCCATGACTTCAGCGTTCTCAAAATCGCTGGCATTCAGCTGGCCTGCATCAGCAGGTGCAGCCATGACTGTCGTCGCCATCAGCTTGGATGCATCGCCGCTGCTATCGGCAACATGAGCCTTGCTAGTATCATACAAGGGGTTGGTGGGCTCCAGTTTCCGCCCCATCTCAGCCACTTGCATCCAGACAGGATCATCAGAGCCCAAGGTCGAATAGAGTTCACCTGCCACGGCTTCGAATGCCGAGGTGTCATTGCGGCTGGCGAAGATTTCCAGCAACTTCAGATGGAGTTCATAACGTGTCGGCTCCTTGGAGATCGCATCGTTGAGAATCTCTTCCGCCTGCGAATCCCGACCATATGCCATATAGACTTCAGCTTCAGCGATGGGGTCGACATCATGGGTATCGATCATGCCGCTTGGATTCTGCGAGAAATTAGTCAGGAATGACGTATCCCCAGTGTCGACTGTGCCACCAGAGGTATTACCAAAGACAGTATTGGCCTTGAGACCACCTGCAGTCAGTATGCCCTGCTCGAAACTGTCCAGATTTTTCCTGCGACGATTGCGGATGAATAGCCAGCCACCACCCAGCAGCACAATGGCGCCGCCAGCCAATCCCAAGAGCGGCGCATTGTCCAGTAAACCATCCAGCATACCCGCTTCTTCAGCAGGTGCGGGAGCAGCAACAGGCTTTTTAGCAGATTTTGGTTTGTCCTCTGCTACTGGCGCTTGGTCGACTGCTGCTGGAGCCTCAACCGCTTCTGCTGCAGGTGTCGGCTCGCTTGCTGGCTCTTCGGCGGCGACCATCTCCGGCTCTGTAGCAACAGGCGCGTCTCCAGCCTCTGGTACACTCTCGGCCTGATCCTGTAAGCTGGCCAGCGTCTTGTCCTTGATAGTCAGCAATGCCTGCAAATCGGCAATCTGCTTTTCCAGCATGGCAACGCGCTCATTAGCCTCTTCTACGCTTTTTTGCCTTGCCGTGTTTTCTTCCTGCATGGCGGTCAGCCTGTCCTGCAAAGCCTTGGCATCAGCACCCGCTTGCGCGGCTTCCGCTTCGCTCTTAGACAACTTGACCACGTCTCTTGGACCGGTGTCTGCAGGTGCCGCCTTGTCTTCTGTTGCTGCTTTCAGTTTGCCCGATACAGCCTGATCGCCAGCGTCTTCTGCTGTCGGTGCGGATTCTGCAACCACTGAAGCCAGTCTGTTTCGATAGGCATTCCAGTCCGCAGTCTGTACCTTGATTTCCTGCGCAGCTTCCTGCCGGCCTACCATCGTCAGCTCTTCACTAGATGGAGCCTTGATGATCTGACCAACTTTCAGGCGATTCATGTTACCGCCGGCAAAAGCATCCTTGTTGGCACGATAGAGAGCGACCAGCATCTGATCGAGGCTGACACCGTCAACCTGCATTTCACGTGCAATCTTGCTCAGAGTGTCACCGGATTTTGTCGTGTATTCTTGTTCAGCTTGCTGAGTGGATGCGGTTGGTGCCACAGTCGTGACTGCCGTTGCCACAGGGGATGCCGCAACGGGAGACGGGGTGGGAATCGCTTGTGACTGGATGGGTGCAACCGTCATCGCTGGCTGCGTGTCCTGATATCCAGGAGGATCGAGCAATACCGTATATTCTCTCAACAGTCGACCGGTTGCCCAGTCGACCTGAATCAACATATCCAGAAACGGGTCGTCTACCGGTTGCCTTGTATTCAGCCTGAGTACCGAGCTGCCATCCGGCTTTTTGCCTACTTCAATCTGAATGGCACTGTGTATGGCCCTGCGTTCCATACCCTGGACAACATAAGTCTCTTGAGGAGCAATAGTGGCACTAAGGGATGAAAGTTCTTCCGGGGTAGTGGATACCAGATCGATTTCTGCCCGGAGCGGCTCACCCAGACCTGAAATAACGGTTAGTTTACCAAGTCCCGCCGAATGAGCTGAGAATGGCAAAAATGCAAAACATACCGCCAATGCAATTTGCTTGTAATTAGACTTATGCACTATCCCACCCTTATCGAACTTATAGTCGCTTTATTAAATTAACATCAAATAGTTAGACATGCAAGCTCATACCACACATTATATTTGTGAGCTATCTGAGAGCGGTTATGACGACCTGCAGCCATTCAAAATCCTGCTCACCTTTCCACCAATATTCGCAACATGCGACGCAAAGGTTCGGCTGCCCCCCACAGCAACTGGTCGCCCACCGTGAACGCAGCCAGATAATCATCCCCCATGCTCATCTTGCGCAAGCGTCCGACAGGCACATTCAGAGTGCCAGTAACAGCCGCCGGGGTCAGTTCCTTCATGGTCACTTCGCGCTCGTTGGGAATAACCTTGGCCCATGGATTGGCATTGGAAATCAACGCATGCACATCATCCAACGGCACATTTTTTTTCAACTTGAGGGTCAATGCCTGCGAATGGCAGCGCATCGCGCCAATGCGCACACAAAGCCCATCGATCGGAATCGGTGCATTTTCCAGACCGAGGATCTTGTTGGTTTCAGCCGCTCCCTTCCATTCCTCCTTGCTCTGACCGTTGCCCAGATCCTTGTCGATCCATGGGATCAGGCTACCTGCCAGCGGCACGCCAAAATGCGCGGTAGGGAAATGCTGGTCGCGCAGGGTGCCGGCGACTTCGCGGTCAATATCCAGAATGGCCGAAGCAGGATCGGACAGCAAATCACTCGCAACACGATGCGCTTCACCCATCTGCTTCAACAATTCACGCATGTTCTGGGCACCGGCACCGGAGGCTGCCTGATAGGTCATGGCAGTCGCCCATTCGACCAGATCCTCGCGGAACAGGCCGCCGAGCGACATCAGCATCAGTGAAACGGTACAATTGCCACCGATCCAGTTCTTGCCCCCCTTGGCCAGCGCATTATCAATCACGCGGCGATTGACCGGATCCAAAATGATGACAGCATCCTGCTCCATGCGCAGCGTCGAGGCTGCATCTATCCAGTGGCCGCTCCAGCCTTCGCCGCGCAGCTTCGGAAAGATTTCAGTGGTGTAGTCGCCGCCCTGACAAGAAACGATGACATCCATCATCTTCAGCTGGGCAGTGTTTCTTGCGTCCTGCAGCGGCGGCACATCGCGACCGACATCCGGACCCTTGCCGCCTGGGCTGGATGTTGTAAAGAATACCGGCTCGATCAGGGCAAAATCATTTTCTTCACGCATGCGCTGCATGAGCACCGAGCCCACCATGCCGCGCCAGCCTACAAAGCCTACTTTCATCATGCTTAATTCCTCAAAGTGCTGCGACGACCGCATCACCCATTTCGCTGCATTTCACCTTTTTGCAGCCATCGGTGTAGATATCGGCTGTACGATACCCCTCTGCCAGCGCTTTTTTGACAGCGTTTTCGATGCGCACAGCGTTGTTTTCATCATTGAAGGTGTAGCGCAGCATCATCGCAGCAGACAGGATGGTCGCCAATGGGTTGGCGATGTCCTTGCCGGCAATGTCCGGCGCGGAACCGTGGCTCGGTTCATAC
>JAEWTK010000189.1 GCA_023459535.1 Pseudomonadota bacterium | reverse complement strand
CTCTTGTTTGAACCCCCCAGTTCCTACCAGTTGATGAAGCCGTAGCATTCAGCCCCGGTGCAGCATCAGTTAAAAAAAACTCCACTTGGCGCCCCCGTTTAACAGCTTCAGATTGCGCTAGGCGGATACCATTTTGCATGGT
Source organism: Pseudomonadota bacterium (assembly GCA_023459535.1). Taxonomy (GTDB): domain Bacteria; phylum Pseudomonadota; class Gammaproteobacteria; order Burkholderiales; family Methylophilaceae; genus UBA6140. The sequence goes on along the minus strand of JAEWTK010000189.1, from coordinate 3,837 downwards.
TTCTGCAACTGTTCGTGTTTTTGCATCTTGAATCCACTCCCCAAAACCAGGAATAGCCGCCGCAGCCAATACCCCAATTACAGCAACTACCACCACCATCTCAACAAGGCTATATCCAAAAGATTGGCATTTAGGCTGCATATAATTAACGCAACCTAACATGTGCCACCCCTTCTGGTAATCCAACATGCACCCGTGCTGCCAGCCCACCGGCTACTGGTTGTGGCCATTGCATTACTCTGATTAATCGTAAATACAAACCCGCTCGCAGGCCCTGTACCAGTTGCTGTCACGGTATAGGTATTGGCATCTGATACACATGTAATATTAAATTTGCCTGCCACACTGGCAGCACACGGTGTACTGAAGTCACCAACAGTGGCATATGAGCGATTATCCTGAAAGTGCTGCTCAAGTCTTGCCCTAGTCGTTGATAGGGCATTTGTAGCATCTACTAGATACCCCCTCAAGACATAGTCTTGGTAACTTGGAATTGCAATAGATGCAATTATCCCAAGGATTGCCACCACAATCATCAGCTCAATTAATGTAAAGCCCGTCTGAAATTTGTTTGCCCGCATTTTTAATCCCCTTTTGCGCTGAAATGTATGCTGCTCTAAAAATATTCCGAAATCCACCCGTAACTGACAACCGGTTTCGGATAACGGATGAACGGTAATCCGGGTCCGGCCTCCTGTCAAAACATCGGTTTATGTTAGTATCCGGTTTTTAAGGATAATGACACTGATGAGACCTTTTTGCCTTTCAATTCTGCTGTGCCTGCTGGTGACCGCATGCGGCACCAAGGGCCCTCTCTATATCCCGGAACGACAGTATCCTCAGGATAGCCAGCCCAGACCGGCACCACAGGAAGAAGAACCCCTGGAACAGCCTTGACCCAAACACAGCACTCGAAACGACAAGACACGTGAATTCATTCCATAGCAAGAACGGCATGCTGCATGCCGAAAATGTCGCACTGACCGATATCGCCAGCCCCTACGGCACACCGTGCTACGTCTATTCGCGGCAGGCACTGGAAACCGCATTTGCACAATTCAAGGCCGGTTTTACCGGTAGCGACCATCTGGTGTGCTTCGCCGTCAAGGCCAACCCCAGCCTCGCCATCCTCAACCTGTTCGCCCGCATGGGTGCCGGTTTTGACATCGTCTCCGGCGGTGAGTTGGCGCGCGTGCTGGCAGCTGGCGGCGACCCGGCCAAGGTGGTGTTTTCAGGCGTCGGCAAGACGGCGGACGAATTGCGCGCCGCGCTGAACGCCGGCATCTTCTGTTTCAATGTCGAGTCTGCGGCAGAACTGGACCGCCTGAACCGCATCGCCGGTGAGATGGGCAAGCGCGCGCCGGTTTCCCTGCGCGTCAATCCGAATGTGGATGCCAAGACCCACCCTTACATTTCAACCGGCCTCAAGAACAACAAGTTCGGTGTGACCTATGAGGACGCCTTCAGCCTTTACCAGCGTGCCGCAGCGATGCCGAACATCGCCGTGCATGGCGTCGATTGCCATATCGGCTCGCAACTGACTGAGCTTTCACCGTTTCTCGACGCTTTCGATCGCGTACTGGCCTTGGTCGACCAGCTCGAAGCGGCGGGCATCCATATCCAGCATATCGACGCCGGCGGCGGCATCGGCATCTGCTATCAGGATGAAACTCCGCCGGATTTCGGCGACTACGCACAAGCCATGCTGCAGAAACTCGGCGATCGCAAAGTCAAGCTGGTGTTCGAACCGGGCCGTGCACTGGTCGGCAACGCCGGCCTGCTACTGACCCAGGTGGAATATCTGAAGCACACCGAAGCGAAGAACTTCGCCATCGTCGATGCCGCGATGAACGACCTCATGCGTCCGGCTCTCTATGATGCCTATCACGACATCCTGCCAGTGACCGCCGGCGAAGGCGAAGCACAAACCTACGAGATCGTCGGCCCGGTCTGCGAGAGCGGCGACTTTCTCGGCCATGACCGCAAGCTGGCATTGCATCAGGGTGACCTGCTGGCCATCATGTCGGCCGGCGCCTACGGTATGAGCATGAGCTCCAACTACAACACGCGCCCACGTGCTGCCGAAGTCATGGTGGACGGTGACCAGCATTATCTGATCCGTCAGCGCGAAAGCATTGAACAATTGTTCGCGCTGGAATCCGTGCTGAAAGACTGAGGATCAAGCCACAGAGCTCACGGAGAAAAACAAAAGCAAACAACAAAGCCCGGCTACAAGCAGACTTTAATATCCGCCGACTGCTTGACGCTTTATTTCAGGGTCAAATGACGTACCCATATTTTGCGATTGATGGCAACACGGAACACAATAGCCAGCAGCTTTGACTTAATCTCGGTCCGCATATCCGGCTTCATTTTGACTCCTGATGGCCAGAACGAAAACCGTATCAACTTCTGCAATATATCGATAGAGCGCAATGTACCCATGTGACCGGCGACCGATGACCAGTTCACGCAGACCGGAATCTGCGGGCCGACCGATGAGCGGATTGCTTGTGAGAATCTCGATTGCGGCAATGATTTCATCGATTCGATGACCCGGACTGTCAACTTTGAATTCCATCAGATGATCCACTATACGTTGGAAATCCTCGCCAATCTCCGGCGCAAGTTCAATGGCCGCCATGATCAACGTGCGAGTTTGCGGCTTTTTGGCATCGAGACATCCTTGCCGGCAATTTTAGCCCTAAGATAATTACGCATGTCATTCCAAGGGATTGCCTCCCCCGAGGCAATGATGCTCGCATAGCGGCCCTCGGCTTCCGCTTCAAAACCTGCACGTCTTTCATCCTGGGCCGTCTTTTCTGCAATCGCTTCCAGAATATAGCCGTGCGCTGTCGTCCCAGAACGCTTGGCTGCCTCTGCAACGCGCATTTTAAGGTCGTCAGGTAATCGGATAGTCGTTGTGGACATGATGGGCTCCTGTTTCAGAACAGGGATTAATGTAGCACATTAGTGCTACACGATAAAGCCATCCATTGACTGTTTGGATCAAGCACTAAAATACGAAACCCAAAAAATATGGAGGCTTCGGCCTCCTTATCTGGTTTCTGTAGTTCAGCTACCGCAAAACATCAATCGAACACGACCGTCTTGTTGGCGTATACCAGGATGCGATTTTCGATATGCCAGCGCACGGCGCGCGACAACACCACACGTTCCAGGTCGCGACCTTTCTGGATCAGGTCGTCCACCTGTTCACGGTGCGAGATACGGGTGATGTCCTGCTCGATGATGGGGCCTTCGTCCAGCACTTCGGTAACGTAGTGGCTGGTGGCGCCGATCAGTTTGACACCGCGCTCAAAGGCACGATGGTAGGGCCGCGCCCCGATGAAGGCTGGCAGGAATGAATGGTGGATGTTAATGATGCGCTGCGGATAGCGTTTGACGAAATCCGGCGACAGGATCTGCATGTAGCGCGCCAGCACAATGAGATCGATCTCGTGTAGATCGAACAAGGCGAACTGCTGCGCTTCTGCCTGCGCCTTGTTGTCCTTGTTCACTTCGATGTAGTGAAAAGGAATGCCGTAAAACTCGGCCAGCTTTTCCGTATGCCGGTGATTGCTGATGATGAGCGAAATTTCGCAGTTCAGCTCGCCGCTCTGGTGGCGGTGCAACAAGTCGGCCAGACAGTGATCATATTGCGACACCATGATGGCCACCCGCGGGCGCTTTTGCGTGGATTTCAGCTGCCAGTTCATATCGAAGCGGCTGGCGATAGGGGCAAACTCCTCGGCAAAGCCATCCAGGCTGAGCGTGGAACCTTCCAAATCCCACTCCACCCGCATCAGAAACAGGTTGTTCTCGGCATCCTGATGC
>JAEWTK010000188.1 GCA_023459535.1 Pseudomonadota bacterium | reverse complement strand
CAATCAAAACAGAAAAGCCGGGCTAGCCCGGCTTTTCTGTTTTGATTGACTAGTGAAAGGTGCTGTTTATTTGATGCAGACGGCGCGTACCTGTTTCATGTCAGTAATACCCTGCAGCACTTTCTCGATACCATCCTGCTTCAGTGTACGCATGCCGTCTTCAAGTGCCGTGGCGAACATCTCGGCCACCCGAGCGTGCTCCTGAATATTCCGTTTCATGGTGTCGGTACCTTCCAGCAGTTCATGCAGACCGACGCGGCCCTTGTATCCTGAGCCGTTGCATTTTTCGCAGCCCGTTGCCTTGTACAAGGTCAGCTGCCCTTTCTCATTGCCGAAACTTTTCACCCACTGCTGATAGATGGCCTTGTATGACCCTTCAGGGTCCTGCTTCCAGTTGCTGGTGTTTTTCAGCTCCTCGCAATACTCGTTCAGCATGCTCTTGATCTCATTGGCATCCGGCGTATAGGGTTTTTTGCATTCGCACAGACGTTTGCCCAGACGTTGGGCCAGGACGCCGATCAGTGCGTCGGCAAAGTTGAACGGATCCATGCCCATGTCGAGCAGGCGGATGATGGATTCGGGTGCGCTGTTGGTGTGCAGGGTGGCGAACACCAGGTGGCCGGTCAGCGAGGCCTCGATGCCGGTTGAGACGGTTTCCTTGTCGCGCATTTCGCCGACCATGATGACATCGGGGTCGGCGCGCAGGAAAGCCTTCATGACCATGGCAAAATCGAGGCCGGCTTTCTTGTTGACCTGCACCTGCCGCAGTCCCTTTTGGGTGATTTCGACCGGATCCTCGGCGGTCCAGATCTTGGTTTCCGGCGTATTGATATAGCCCAGCGCCGAGTGCAAGGTGGTGGTCTTGCCTGAGCCTGTCGGCCCGCAGACGAAGAAAAGGCCGTAGGGCTTGGTGATTAGTTGCTTGATTTTGTCCAGATTGTGTTCAGATAAACCGAGCTTGTCGAGCGGAATCGGCTTGCCTGCTGCCAGGATGCGCATGACGACATCTTCCATGCCGCCGGCAGTGGGGATGGTGGCGACGCGCAGTTCGATGTCGAGCGGGCCGAATTTTTTGAACTTGATCTTGCCGTCCTGCGGCTTGCGGCGCTCGGAGATATCCAGATCGCACATGATCTTGATACGGGCTATGAGTGAATTGCGATAGCTGGGCGGTATCTCGATGTAATTCATCAGGGAGCCGTCCTTGCGAAAACGCACTTCGGTTTTGCCTTTTTCCGGATAGGGCTCGATATGGATGTCCGAGGCGCCCTGATTGTAGGCGTCGATAATGATCTTGTTCACCAGCTTGACCAGCTCGTTATCGCTGGCGGCTGAGACGTCCTCGGTGGTCCGACCATAATCTTCGTCTTCATCGTCCATGGTCGAGAGGATGTCGTCGATGTCGCCAGCCATGGCGCTGGCACCATAGAACTGGCTGACCGTGTTGCTGAAATCCCGGTTCAGGCAGACGCGGTAGCTGATCTTGCTGTGGCGCGGGAAGATGTTGCTGACGATGCGCGAGCTTTTCACCTTTTCCGGGTCGGGGGCAATGATGATCAGGCCGTCTTCGTTGGTTTCATCGACAGGTATCCAACCGTTGGCGAGGACATAGTCCGGCTTGAGATTCTTCAGCAGGTCCATGTGCTTGATACGATCGGCCTTGAAGCTTTCCAGCGGCACGCCAAAGAAGGAGGACAGTGATTTGCCGATGTCTGCCGGCTTGACCTGGAATTCGTCGATCAGTATTTCTTCCAGGTCCTTGCCCTTCTTGCGTGCGGAGCGCTGCGCCAGTTCCAGTTCTGCGCTGGAGATGATGCCTTCGCTCACCAGCAGATCATATTTGCTCTTGATGACCCCGATCGGCGTTCTGCGCTGATTCAGGGCGATCGCCAGTGTGTTGGCCAGTTCCGGTGCGCCTTCCTCTTCCATGGAAGAGAAGGGCAGGCCGGACATGCTGTTGATGATTTGCACCACGCCAAGGAGGCTGCCGTCCTCTGCGTTGAGGATGGGGAAGACCAGCATCTGCCTGGTACGGAATCCGGTTTTTTTGTCGACCTCTTTCAGGAAACGGATTTCCGGACTGATTTTTGCCAGCTCCGCGTCATCGTAGACATCGGCGATGTTGAGCATGACCTTGTGGAATGCCACATAACCGGCGATGCTCTGCGGATTGATGGCGAGCTTGAGTTCCTTGAATTCCTTGAGGCCGGTCTTGACCTTGGAAACGATGGACTTGTTGTCTTCGCTGATGACATAAAGTGTGATGCGGTCGGCTTCGAACAGGGCGCGGATATCCTGGCTGACTTCCAGGATGATTTCGTCGATATTGCGTGTCGCGTGAATCTTGTTGGTGACGGCCTGCAGTTTTTTGGTAAAGGCAAGTTTGTTGCCCATTTCGGCCAGGCTGGCGGCGTCTCTGGTATCGCCTGATGCGGGATTGTTCATTGTGGAAGGGCCTTTTAGCGCGGGATGTTTTTATTGTGATTTTCCAATGGGTTAAGACTATCACAGGAAGTCTGAATGTCAATTCGCTGCGGGATTATCTATGCGGCAGGTTGAATGCGGTAAAATTGCTCATCCGTGTTTTTTCTGAAAGCTGATATGCCGGTCAATCTCACTGCGCCAGAGGCGCAATCCCTGCTTCCTGTCAACGGTATCGAATTGGGCGCTACCGAAGCGAATGTCCGCAAACCCGATCGCAAGGATGTGTTGGTCATGCAACTGGCTCCGGGCAGCAAGGTGGCTGGCGTCTTCACGCAGAACCGCTTTTGCGCCGCGCCGGT
>JAEWTK010000187.1 GCA_023459535.1 Pseudomonadota bacterium | reverse complement strand
GTATGGAAGTTCCGGTCGTCGGCGACAGAACCTGTCTTTATCAAACAGCTCAGCTGAATGCAGTGCTGGACAACATGGCCTGGCAGGCAGCAGGCTTCCTCAATGCCAGGCAGCGCATCATGATCGTCGGCATATTGCGTCGCGGCGCACCGCTGGCGGAAATGCTGCATCAACGCCTGCGCCAGTTCGACCTGCCGGAGATGTCACTCATGCACCTGAAAGTAAAACGCTACGCGGATGACCTGACCCTGCTGCATCCGGAAACCAAACTGACCGAGAATCCGGAACAGGCCAATCTTGATCTGTCCGGCACCACCGTCCTCGTCGTCGATGACGTCATGTACCACGGCCACTCCATGTTGCGCACCGTGGAATACCTGGCGCGGAAACAAGCGGCCGAAATCCGCACCGTGGTGCTGGTCGACCGTGGCGCCAACAAATTGCCGGTGCGTACCGACATTACCGGCGTCCGGCTGGATGTCGCCCCCAGCGACATCATCGAATGCAATGTGCCACCATATGAAAACGAATTCAAGATTGAACTGCTGCAACCCAGAATCAATTAATGGAAACGCGAATGTGAGGTAAATGATGTTCCACGATCGCAGTGAAGCCGCCCGCAAGCTGGTGGATAAATTACAGGCCTACAAGGGCAAGCAGCCTCTGGTGCTTGCCATTCCCCGTGGCGCAGTCCCTATGGCAAAAATCATCGCAGCTGCGCTGGGAGGCAGCTACGACGTGGTGCTGGTTCGCAAGCTGCGGGCGCCGATCAATCCGGAATTGGCGATCGGTTCGGTCGATGAGAGCGGCTGGACCTACATCGCCAACCATGCCGCCTCAACCGGCGCCGACAGCGCCTATATTGAAGCCGAGAAGCAGCATCAGCTGGCTGTCATCAGGCAACGCCGCGCGCAGTACACGCCGATCAGGGCACCAGAAGACCCGGCCGGCCGCATCGTCATCGTCGTCGATGATGGGCTCGCCACCGGTGCCACCATGATTTCCGCACTGCATGGGCTGCGCAACAGAAAACCGGCCAGGTTGATCTGCGCGGTGCCGGTTGCACCGCCGGATACGCTGGATAAAGTCGCTGAACTGGCGGATGAAGTGGTTTGTCTGGCAGCGCCTGAGAACTTCAGGGCCGTCGGCCAGTTTTACGCGGATTTCCCGCAGGTGGAAGACGAAGAAGTGATACGCATCCTGCAGGCTTCCTGAAAATCTCAGTCAGCAGCAGGCACTTGACCGAGATGCCGGACGAACCAGGCCGCCGCCTGCTTCGCCACTTCCTCCAGCGTTCCCGGCTCATCGAAAAGATGTGTAGCGCCGGGAATGATGACCATCTCCTTCGTGCAATGCAGTTGTTCGTATACATCCCGGTTCAAATCGATCACCACATCATCGTGCCCGCCCACCAGCAACAGTACCGGACATTGCACCTGATGCAGCGCATGCGTGCCGGCCAAATCGGGCCGACCACCACGGGAAACTACCGCGCTGATTTCATTGCCGTCGATGGCGGCCGCCTGTAGCGCCGCTGCGGCGCCAGTGCTGGCGCCGAAATAGCCAATAGGCAGATTCTGCAGCTCACGCTGAGCCTTGATCCAGTTCGTCGCGGCAAGCAGGCGCTGGGTCAGCAACGGGATATCAAACCGGGTCTGATAATCGAGATCCTCTTCCGGCGTCAGCAGATCCATCAGCAAAGTACCGATACCGGCTTCTCTCAGCACCTGCGCCACGTAATTGTTACGCGGGCTGTGACGGCTACTGCCGCTGCCGTGCGCAAACAGCACCAGACCTTGTGCATTTTCAGGCAATACCAGCATGCCTTCGATATGCGCATAATCTGCCGGGATCCGCACCAGTTTTTCCAAAGCGGCTGACATCATGGAATCCTTTCTCCGGATACTTGCTTAAGCGTACTCGCGGATGGCGATCGGGATGCGTTTGCGACCAAAGCCGCCAGCGCGCTGGTCAAAGCGCCCGGCGATTGCTGCATCGCAAACCGGGCAATGGCCTTTCTCACTCAACAGATAGCGCTCGATGTTGTACCAGTCGCGCTCGATCAGCGGCGTTTGGCAGCCGGGGCAGAACGTGGTGTCGCCCTCCTGATGGTGCACATTGCCGGTATAGACGTAACGCAGGCCTTCGCTCAGCGCGATATCACGGGCGCGTATCAGCGTACTGGCCGGCGTGGCCGGAACCCCCGGCATCTTGTAATCGGGATGGAAGGCGGAGAAATGCAGCGGCACATCGGAGCCCAGTTCCTTCCTGATCCACCGGCACATGGCAGTCAGTTCCTCATCGCTGTCGTTCTCGCCCGGGATCAGCAAGGTGGTGATTTCCAGCCAGACATCCGTCTCATGCTTGAGATAACGCAAGGTATCCAACACCGGCTGCAAGTGCGAGCCGGTCAGCTTGAAATAGAACTCCTCGGTGAAGGCCTTGAGGTCGACGTTGGCCGCGTCCATTTTCGCGTAGAAATCGCGGCGGGCGGCATCGTGCATGTAGCCGGCCGTCACCGCCACGGTCTTGATGCCGCGCGCATGGCAGGCATCGGCCACATC
>JAEWTK010000186.1 GCA_023459535.1 Pseudomonadota bacterium | reverse complement strand
TGCGGGTATTGCAGACCAACTTCCCCGAAAGTGAAATGCACGGGACAGGCGCCCCAAAAGACGAGCGCGTCTGGTGGAAGTTCTGGGAGAGTCTCTACTCCAAATAAGGCACGTCAGCTTGTAGTGCAGGTTGGTAGATCAGGTGCAACTCATCTGCCCTGCTTACGCTTTTTCTCTTCGATTTCTTTTCTTGCCTTCAATGCAGCGCGTTCAGCTACCTTACGTCTGCGCATACTGACGATACCCTCGCCGCTCTTGGGCTTCTCCGGTTCGGCGTAGGGGTTGCTGCCCTGCATGAACTGCACGCGTAAAGGCGTACCTGACAAGCGGAAGACCTTGCGGAAGACACCTTCCAGAAACCGTTTGTAGCTATCCTTGATGCCGTCCACATGGTTGCCGTGGATCACAACGATAGGCGGATTGCTGCCGCCCTGATGGGCATAGCGCAATTTGGGGCGTATACCCTTACTGATAGGTGGCTGGTGTTGCGTCGTGGCATCGATCAGCACACGCGTCAACTGCGGTGTCGACAGCTTCGCCATGGCAGCCTTGTAGGCCTCATCCACCGACACGAATAATTCCGGCAAGCCTTTTCTTCTCAAGGCCGAGATATAGTGGAATTTGGCAAAATCGAGGAATTTGAGTTTGCGATCGATTTCACGCTTGATCCAGTCGCGCTCATCTTCCTTGAGACCATCCCATTTGTTAATCGCCACCACCAGCGCCCTGCCGCTATCCAGGATATAGGCCGCGACGTGCGCATCCTGCTCGGTAATGCCTTCTTGCGCATCAACCACCAGAATAGCCACATTGGCCTCTTCGATTGCCTGCATGGTCTTGACCACGGAGAACTTCTCGATTGCCTCAAACACCTTGCCGCGCTTACGCACGCCTGCAGTATCGATGATCTTGTAATGCTTGTCACCACGCTGCAGATCAATCTCGATCGAGTCACGTGTGGTTCCCGGCTGGTCAAAGGCAATCACGCGCTCTTCTCCCAGCAAGGCGTTTACCAGCGTCGATTTCCCTACATTCGGCCGGCCGACAATCGCGATTTTTGGGATTCTGTTGGCATCGGCATCTTCTTCCTGCTCGGGTTCCGGAAAAGGCTCCAGCGCCAGTTCGACCAGATCTTTCACCCCTTCGCCATGGGCGGAAGAGATAGCGAGCGGATCACCCAAACCCAGCTCGTAGAATTCGGCTGAAACCACCGCACGTTGCATGCCTTCAGTCTTGTTAACCGCCAACAACACCGGGCGCTGGCTTCTACGCAACCTGTCGGCAATCACCTTATCCTGTGGCGCCAGACCGCTACGGCCGTCAACGATAAAGATCACCACATCGGCTTCGTCGATGGCCAGCAAGGTCTGTCTGGCCATCTCCTGCAGAATGCCTGTGTCCGCCAGCGGCTCGAATCCGCCGGTATCGACTACCAAGTAAGGCTTGCTCGCACCGAGACCACGGCCATAATGGCGGTCGCGCGTCAGACCCGGCAAATCCGCCACGAGCGCATCACGTGTACGCGTCATACGATTGAAAAGAGTAGATTTGCCGACATTGGGTCGGCCTACCAGTACGATGGTCGGTAGCATCTTGAAAGTGGGAACCTACTGTAATGAAATGGCGTACAGACCGCCATTACGGGTTTGAGCGAGCAGGACGCCGGTATTGAGTTCTGTCATCTGCGGCATGATGGCACTGTCATCGGTTTTCACGCGTGCAGCAAAAGCGCCATCTTCGCGTTGCATAAAGTGCACATATCCCTGCAAATCACCCACGGCGATCAGCTCGCCCATTGGCAGAGGTGCAGTGATCTGCCGGTAGCGCAAATCGCCCTGACGCCAGTATGTTTTGCCGCTGGCAAATTCCATGGAGTAGACCGCACCTTGTGCGTGCGACAGATAGAGTCGGCCGGACTCCGCATTAAGGCCGGTATAGCTCGAAATATCCCGGCTCCAGCCGATTCTGCCGGTCGCGCGATCAATAGCGGCGACTTTGCCCTGATAAGCGACCGCGAATACTACCGAGCCATCAACTACAGGCAGGCTGGTGATATCAGCGATACGTTCAATCTCGGTGGTGCCCTTGGGCTGCGCTACAGAAGCTTCCCACAGACTATTGCCGTCATCAGCCTTGACGGCCACCAGTTTACCGCCTGCATAACCGGCATACACCACACCGTCGGCGATAACGATACCGGCGCTGCTGCGCAATGTCAGTGCCGGCGTACTGCGCTGGAACACCCACTTGCGCGAACCATCGACTGCATTAAGACCAAAGATGCGTCCATCACCGGCACGGACAACGACAATATCCAAGTGTACGCGCGGCGCACTCAGCACCTCGCTGCTGACCTTGGATTTCCAGAGCAACTTGCCTTGCTGGTCATAGGCCATGACATAACCTGTCGGCGTACCTACAAGTACCAGGTTGGAACCCAGCCCCACACCCGCAGAGAATCTTTCATCGGAACGAACGCGCCAGACTTCCTTGCCACTAGCCGCATCCAGCTTGAACAACTCACCTTCTGCACTGGCGGCGTAGACGGCATTGCTGTCAACCGCAGGACTAAAATCATAAGTTTCCGCACTACCGACTTTGCTGCTCCACAACAACTTGGGTGCAGCCGTAGGCTGAAACTCAACCAGCGGTGCAGGCGGATTCAGTTCCTCACGCCCGAACACGCGTTCGGATATGTCGGTCTTCAGATCGGTAAGCGAAGTACAGCCTGCCAACAGCGCCGCTGACAACACAAAAAGTCTTGCGAATGATGACTGCAAACGCAAACTTATTCTCCCAACGCTTCCAGCTTGTGCTGCGTATAGCGTGCATAGCGGCTACCGAACTCGAAGCTGCTGATTGCTGCCTGATAGGCAACCTTGGCTTTATCCGGCTTGCCTTGCGCAACCAGCACATCCCCCTTCAGGTCGGAAAACAGGCCGTCGAAACTCAGTTCGTGTTTTTCATTGAGCAGCTTCATTGCACCATCATAATCTTGCTGATCGAACAGAATGCCGGCCAGCTGCAATTGCGCCAGAGTCCTGACCGAGGTTTCCTTGGCATTCTTGTATGCCCATTCAGTCTGCGTCCTGGCGCTATCAATTTCCTTGGCGTTGTAGCTGGTCTTGGCTGCCAGCAGTGCTGCCCGCGCTGCATAAGGTGTGGATGGATACTGTTCGATGATTTCACCGGCAATGGTCTGTATGGTCTTCACGTCACTT
>JAEWTK010000185.1 GCA_023459535.1 Pseudomonadota bacterium | reverse complement strand
AGTTGCTTGTCCTCAATGCGCTTGGTGACTTGCAGGCTGGCGGTGCCGATCACCAGGACTTCATCGGAGCGGCCGCAGGCGAGCAGGATCTCCTTGTCGTCCGGGGTGAAGGTGAAGTGCCAGCAGCGTTCGCCGGTCGCGACCTCGTTGACCTTCTCGTAGGACTTGGCGTCATAGACTTCCAGCGTCTTGGCTTTGCCGGCGGCGACATAGATCATGCTGCCGTCGCGGTTGTAGGCGATGCCGTATGGCGCTTCGCCGGTTGGCACGGTACGGACGACATTGAATTCGCTATCCAGCACGACGAAGTTGTTGCCGAATTCCAGTGTGGCGACATAAGCGGAGCCATCAGGTGCGGATTTGATGCCGCGTGGGCGGTCGCCGATTTCATGGGTGGGTATGGTCTTCAACAGTTCACCGGTTTCAAGGCTATGCACCGTGATTGTATTGTCGGCCTCGTTGGTGATGATCAGTTTGTTGCCATCGTGCGAGAACTCGATACCTTCGGTTTCCGGGCCGCCGACCACTTCCTTGGTGACCTTGCCTTGAGCGATGTCGACGATGGAGATGCGGGCTGGGACTTCTTCCTCGTCATCATCTTCTTCCTCGATCACTTCTTCGCCAGGTTTCGGTGGAGGTCCACCCTTGGAGCTGGGTTCAAAGGAGACGTAAGCGGTTTGACCGACGACGCGGACGAATTCTGGATTGACGCCGATTTCGACGTGCTGGATCAGTTCGCCGGTTTCGGCATTGAGGATGGAGATGTTGCCTTCGTCCTTGTTGGCAACGACCAGGGTCTTGCCATCAGGGGTGATGCCGATGCCGCGTGGTGTACCGCCCTTGTTGTCAATTTCGCGCACGGTATCCATGGTGTTGAGGTCGATGACAGTGACACCACTTTTCTGGTTGGAAACGTAGGCGATGCCGCGGTCGGTGCTCGCGGCGGATTGGGCAGCGGCTTCGGTATTTTCGGCGGCGGGTTCCTCGGTTTTGCTACCGCAGGCGGCGACGGCCCCTGCAATCGTGATCAGTAGCAGGCTGTTGCGCAGCCTCGTTGCGAGGTGGTTGGATCTCATCCTGGCTTTCTCCTTGTATCTTATAAGTTTATTGGTCAATTCTGCATTCACTCTAGAGAGAGGTGAACTGATTGGTCAATATACTGTTGCGTAGGTTCCAATTAATTCACATCCCCGTTTTTCATCTTGCATCCATAGCTCAAGTCACTGCAAAAGCGGTTGAAAAACAAGCAATATTCGTTCTTGGCACGGGCTTGTCGCATTAAAACAGCCACTTGGACAAGATCGCCATTGCAAGTCCGCTCCGATTTGGTTGTATATAACCACCATGGTGGCTGTATACAACCGTTGCCCGGTTTAGCCGAGGAAAAGTTTGTAGGCCGGATTGCCGGTTTCTTCCCAATGCGGGTAGTTCAGGTTCTTCAGGAAGTCTTCGAACTCGGTCTTTTCCGACGGCGGCACCTGGATGCCAACCAGCACGCGGCCGAAATCGGCGCCGTGGTTACGATAATGAAACAGGCTGATATTCCAGTCGTGACCCATGTTGTCGAGGAACTGCATCAGCGCGCCCGGTTTTTCCGGGAACTCGAAACGGAACACTTCCTCGTGCTCCGCCTGCGGTGCATGGCCGCCGACCAGATGTCGCAGGTGCAGCTTGGCGACTTCGTTGTCGGTCAGGTCGAGCGCCGGCAGGCCGTGGGCCTGGAGACTTTCGACCAGCCGGGTCGCTTCCTCGCGGTTCTGGATAGCGATGCCGACGAAGATGTGCGCTTCCTTCGGGTTGGCGTAACGGTAATTGAATTCCGTGATATTGCGATTGCCCAGCAAGCGGCAGAATGCCTTGAAGGCACCTGGTTTTTCCGGGATGGTGACGGCCAGTACGGCTTCGCGTTTTTCGCCGATCTCGGCGCGTTCGGCGACGAAGCGCAGGCGGTCGAAGTTCATGTTGGCGCCGGAGGCGATGCCGATGAAGGTCTTGCCGCTCACCTGATGGCGCTTGATGTATTCCTTGATGCCGGCTGTGGCGAGTGCGCCGGCCGGTTCCAGAATCGAGCGTGTATCTTCGAACACATCCTTGATGGCGGCACAGATGGCATCGTTGTCGACCACGATCATGTCGTCGACATACTCCTGGCAGATTTTGAACGTGTTCTCACCGACCTGCTTGACGGCGGCGCCGTCGGCAAACAGGCCGACCTGTTCCAGCGTGATGCGCTTGCCGGCCTTTAGCGATTGCGTCATGGCGTCGGCATCGACCGCCTCGACGCCGATGACCTTGATCTCCGGACGCACGGCCTTGACGTAGGCCGCGATGCCGGAGAGCAGGCCGCCGCCACCGACACAGCAGAAAATGGCGTCGATCGGTTCCGGGTGCTGTTCCAAAATCTCCATGGCGATGGTGCCCTGACCGGCGATGACGTCAGGGTCATCATAGGGATGGACGAAGGTCAGGCCTTGGGTCTTTTCCAGTTCCAGTGCGTGGACGTAAGCATCCGAGTAGGAGTCGCCGTAGAGCACGACTTCGGCGCCGCGGCTTTGCACGGCATCGACCTTGATCTGTGGCGTGGTGGTTGGCATGACGATGACGGCGCGGCAGCCGAGCTTCTTCGCGGCCAATGCCACACCCTGCGCATGGTTGCCGGCGGAAGCGGCAATGACGCCCTTGTCGCGCGCTTCCTGCGTTAGATTGACCATCTTGTTGTAGGCGCCGCGTAGCTTGAAGGAGAACACCGGCTGGGTGTCCTCGCGCTTGAGCAGGATGCGGTTGTTCAGGCGTGCCGACAGGATGGGCTGGTATTCAAGCGGGGTTTTTTCCGCGACATCGTAGACGCGCGCGTTTTTGATCTTTTCGAAGTATGTGTTTTTCATCGGTGGGCGCAGCTGTTTTTCAATATGCAGGCTGCGGTGTATCATTCAAAGTTGGATTAAGACCTGAATTATAAAGAAAACAGAAGGATAAAAGTAAATGGCAACACAGGACGAATTGAAGCAACAGGTAGCCAAGGCTGCAGTGGAATACGTCAAGGACGGCATCATCGGTGTCGGTACCGGTTCGACAGCGAATTTCTTCATTGATGAACTAGCCAAGGTCAAGCACAAGATCGACGGCGCGGTCGCCAGTTCCGAAGCCACCGCCAAGCGGTTGCGCGACCATGGCATCGAAGTGTTCGACCTCAACAGCGTCGATGGCATGGAGATCTATGTCGATGGCGCGGACGAAATCACCGAGAACATGCACATGCTGAAGGGCGGCGGCGGCGCACTGACACGCGAAAAGATCGTGGCTGCCTGTGCCAAGCGTTTTATCTGTATCTGCGATGAAACCAAGCTGGTGCCGGTGCTCGGCAAATTCCCGCTGCCGGTGGAAGTGCTGCCGATGGCACGCAGTCATGTGGCACGCGAACTGGTCAAGCTGGGCGGACAGCCGGTGCTGCGTGATTTCACGACCGATAACGGTAACGTGATTCTGGATGTGCACGGTTTGACCATCATGAATCCGGTCGAGATGGAAGCGCAGGTCAACCAGATCGTCGGTGTCGTCACCAATGGTTTGTTTGCTGCACGTCCGGCCAATGTGCTGTTGCTGGCGACAGCAAATGGCGTCAAGACCTACAGCAAATAATCACGGCAGGCGGTTCATCGCCCGCACAGTAGGCGTGAATTGACATAAAATTGTCATGAACATGCGTTAGGCTACAGTGTTCGCAAATCTGTAGCCTAACTTAAAGGAATACCATGCAATTTGAACATACCTCGAAGCAGTACGATGCGGAACTCGAATCGGTGCGTGCCGGCGTCCTGGAAATGGGCGGGCTGGTCGAGCAGCAGATCGTCAACGCGCTCGAAGCCTTGGTGAACGCCAATCCGACGCTGGCGCAAAGCGTGATCCGCAACGATCACCGCGTCAATGCGCTGGAAGTGCAGATAGACGAGGAATGCAGTCACATCATCGCACGCCGCCAGCCGGCTGCCGGCGATCTGCGCATGATCATGATGATCGTCAAGACCATCACCGATCTGGAACGTATCGGCGACGAAGCGACCAAGATCGCGCGTGTTGCGGAAAAGATCTACGAATCGGACCGTATGTTCACGCCGCGTTTTGCCGAGATCAAGACCATGGTCAGTCTGGTGCGTGACATGCTGCGCACTTCACTCGATGCATTTGCGCGTCTCGACGTCAGCAAGACGGTGGAAGTCGCGCGTCAGGACGAGCAGGTCGATGAGCAGTTTCGCGTTGCCATGCGCCAGCTCATCACTTTCATGCTGGAAGATCCGCGTACCATTTCCATGTCGTTGGAGGTGCTGTTCGTGGCCAAGGCGATCGAGCGTATCGGCGACCATGCCAAGAATATCGCGGAATACGTGGTTTACATGGTCAAGGGCAAGGACGTGCGTCATACCTCCGTCGAGGAGATGGAGCGCGAAACGCTCTAGTATGCAGCTATTGAAACCTCATTTCGGCTAAGGCGGCAATTGTTAACAAAAAATCCGCCTTATTCTGAAATTGCCGCTGTTGACCTTGGTTCCAACAGCTTCAGATTGCAACTGGCGCGCGTCGTCGACGGGCGCCTGATTTTTCATGATTCCCTGCGCGAAGTCGTGCGGCTGGGCGCAGGTCTCGACAAGAACAATTATCTTGATCCTGCCGCTCAACAGCGTGCGATTGATTGCCTCAAGCGCTTCGGCGAACGCTTGCGCGGATTGCCGCAGGAAGCCATACGCGCGGTGGCGACCAATACCTTCCGCGTCGCAAAAAACTCCACAGAACTGATTGCACAGGCGCAGGCCGCACTCGGCTGTCCGATCGAGATCATTGCCGGGCGCGAAGAGGCGCGCATGATCTTTGTAGGGGTCAGCCACAGCCTACCAGCAGCGGACTATCAGCGTCTGGTCATTGATATCGGCGGCGGTTCTACCGAGTTCATCATCGGCCAGGGGCTGGAGCCGCTCGAGATGGAAAGCCTGTACATGGGCTGTGTCAGTTACAGTCGCCGATTCTTCCCCGATGGCAAGATCAGCGAGGATGCCATGCGCCGCGCACAGCTCGCCGCTGCCGGCGAGATTCAGGCAATCCGTTCGCGTTATCAGAAACTGGGTTGGTCCGAGGCCGTGGGTTCTTCCGGCACGGCGCGTTCGTTGGGCGAGATCATGCTGCTCAACCGCTGGAGTGACGGTTACATCACGCGGGAAGGCTTGCATTCGATGCGTGAGGTGCTGCTGAAGACGAAAGACACAAGAAAGCTGCAGATTGAAGGGCTCAGCAGTGACCGCGCCACGGTGATTCCCGGCGGACTTTGCATCATGCTCGCGGCTTTCGATGAGCTTGATATTGAGCGCATGACGGCCGTTGGTACCGCGCTACGTGAGGGTGTTCTGTACGAGATGCTGGGACGTATGCAGCATCATGATATCCGTGCAGCAACGGTCCAGAGTTTCATGCGACGCTATCACGTCGATCACGCGCAGGCGCGTCGCGTCGAGGCGCTGGCGTCAAAGATGCTGGCACAGGTTGGTGACAAGCTTCAGATGAAGTCGGAGACGGCCACACAATATCTGGCTTGGGCGGCCCGATTGCACGAGATCGGCATTTCCATCGCCCACAGTGGCTATCACAAGCATTCGGCCTATATCGTCGAAAATGCTGATATGCCGGGCTTTTCCCGGATGGAGCAACAGACCCTGGGTTTTCTGGTCAGGGGGCAGCGTCGCGGTCTGGGCAAGATCGGCCTGCCGGACTTCGGCGACGATCGCTGTCTGCTGCTGCTGATCCTCAGATTGAGCATACTTTTCAATCGCAACAGGCTGGATGACGATGTGCCTCAACTCAACCTGAGTAGAAGCAAAAGTGAGTTCAGGCTGGAAGTGGCATCTGGTTGGTTGACACATAACCCCTTGACCGAGTCAGCCTTGCAGAACGAACTGGCTTATTGGCAGGAAGTTGGCATCAAGCCGATGCTGAGTCAGTCTGATGCCTGAGCGGACCTTATTCTGAGGGGAGGCTCTGCCCCAATTCGGCCATCAACTGCTGTTGTGCTGAGAACTCATAACCGCGACGCGCGGTTCTTCGGCGATAGCTCGCATCCGCCTGCATTTCCCAGGCATTCAGATTGTCCTTCAGGTAAGGCTCCAGACCTTCCTTGATCACGCGTTTCTTCACTCTGTTGTCCAGCAACGGGAAACAGACTTCAATCCGGCGGAAGAAGTTGCGATACATCCAGTCGGCACTGGCCATGTAGACGTTTTCTTCGCCTTCATTGTAGAAATAGAAGATACGGGTGTGCTCAAGAAAGCGGCCGACGATGGAGCGTACTGTGATGTTTTCCGAAACACCGGGAATCCCCGGCCGCAACGCACAGACGCCGCGCACGATCAGGTCGATTTTGACACCGGCGCTGGAGGCGTCATACAGTGCGCGGATGATGTCGGCATCGAGCAATGCATTCATCTTGGCGATGATGCGTGCCTTTTTGCCGGATTTCGCCATCTCCGCCTCGTGATGGATCGCCTTGATCAGTTTGCTGTGCAAGGTGAAGGGAGATTGCCACAGATGTTTGAGTTTGGTGGCCTTGCCGAGGCCGGTGAGCTGCGCGAATACGTCATTGACGTCGGCACAGATCTCCTCGTGGCAGGTCATCAGGCCGAAGTCGGTATAGAGCCGGGCCGTGCGTTGGTGATAGTTGCCGGTGGAGAGATGCACATAGCGCTTTAGCTTGCCGTCCTCGCGGCGGACGACCATGGCCATCTTGGCATGGGTCTTGTGGCCGACCACACCATAGACCACATGAGCGCCGGCCTTCTCCAGTTTGGCCGCCCAGTTGATATTGGCCTCTTCGTCGAAGCGCGCCATCAGCTCGACCACCACCGTGACTTCCTTGCCGCGTCTGGCAGCATCGATCAGCGATTGCATCAGTGTGGAATCGGCGCTGGTGCGGTAGAAGGTCTGCTTGATTGCCAGCACATGTGGGTCTTCCGCCGCCTGCTTGATGAACTCGATCACCGGATTGAAAGACTGGTAAGGGTGGTGCAGTAGTATGTCGGCTTTGTGGATGGCTTTGAACAGGTCAGTTTCCTTGCTCAGTTCGCGCGGCATGCTCGGTGAGTAGCGCGAGAACTTGAGGTCAGGCCGGTCCACCGAATCCGGAATCTGCATCAGGCGCACCAGATTGACCAGGCCGTTGACCTTGTACAGGTCTTCCTGCGCCAGGCCGAATTGGCCAAGCAGAAAAGCGGACATCTCGTCCGGGCAGTTGTCCGCGACTTCCAGGCGTACGCCTTCGCCATATTGACGGTGGCTCAGTTCTCCCTGCAGTGCGATGCGCAAATCCTTTACATCCTCATCATCGACCGTCAGGTCGCTATCGCGTGTGACACGGAACTGATAACAGCCTTTCACCTGCATGCCGGAAAACAGTTCGCCGACATGTGCGTGCAGGATGGAGGAGAGGAAGATGAAGCCATATTCACAGCCGGCAATTTCGGACGGCAAGCGGATTACCCGTGGCAGTGCACGCGGAGCCTGCACCACGGCGACACCGGAATTGCGGCCGAAGGCATCCTTGCCTTCCAGTTCGACGGCAAAATTCAGGCTTTTGTTGAGTATGCGCGGGAAGGGGTGGGCAGGGTCCAGACCGATGGGAGTAAGGATGGGCATCAATTCGCGGAAGAAGTATTCGCGTATCCATTCGGTCTGGGTTGCATTCCATTGCGTGCGCCGCAGAAACTTGATGTCCTCCTGCTCCAGTCGGGGCAGAACCACCTCATTCAGTATCTTGTACTGGTGATCGACCAAAGCGTGCGCCTCGGCACTGATGCTGGCGAAGACCTGCCTTGGCCGCATGCCGTCCGGTCCGGTCGTCGTGTCATTGAAGCGGATCTGTTCCTTGAGTCCGGCGACGCGTACCTCGAAGAACTCGTCCATGTTGCTGCTGAAGATGCAGAGGAACTTCAGGCGTTCCAGTAGCGGTACGCGCTCATCCTCGGCTTGGGCCAGCACGCGACGGTTGAAGGCGAGGATGCCGAGCTCGCGGTTGAAGAAATATTCCGGATTCAATTTGACTGAGCGCAATTCAAAACCCCAATGTAGGACAGTTGTGTGACAAAGGTATGACGATTGTGACAGTCAGATCGCGTTTCAGTTTTTCGGCGGGACGTAACCCGATGCCGCATCGGCGCCGGCGCCGAAGAAATAGGCCTCGGTCTGCTGTGCCAGATACTTGCGTGCCTGGGGGTCGGCCAGGCTCAGGCGGTTCTCATTGACCAGCATGGTCTGATGCTTGAGCCAGCCAGCCCATGCCTCCTTGGAGACGTTTTCAAAGATACGCTTGCCGAGCTCGCCGGGGTACGGTGGAAAATCGAGGCCTTCTGCTTCGTGACCCAATTTGATGCATTGAACTGTACGTGCCATGTTTAGACTCTGGAAAGTTGACTGAGAAGCTGACTATCATAGCTTAACAAGGCCCGGACTGCATCTGGCGTGGGAAGTTGACTCATCCGGGCTGGGCTCATCCAGGCTGGCCATCGGGCCGTGGTTTGGTCAGAATCGGCGTATAGACCAGCACGAACAGGACGAAAGCCAGCATCCAGCAGAGGTAGGAAGCGATGATCCACCACAGGTAGTGACTCATGTCGATCAGAGGCAGGCCGATGCGGAAGACCGCACTCAGCACCAGCAGGGCGAGTGCGTAGCCGAGCAGTACCGGCGGTTGGCGGATGTTGCGGCCACTGTGACCGAGGGCGACGCGTGACATCATGGACAGGGTCATAAGCCCGATGCCGCCGATGGTGAACAGATGCACAGTGAGGATGCCGGAGATCGGCAACCAGTATTGCAGTGCCATCAGCAGGAAACCTGCGTTGATCAGCCACGATGAGACATAGAGCCCCCACAGCAACGGCGCTCGCCAGATGCCCGGTGTATGCCAGTTGAACAGACGCAGGCCGTTGAGCAGGAACAGTAGTCCGGCCGAGAGCAGCGTGAATTCGGCGCGGCCGATGAACAGTTCGTTGATGAAGAACAGGATGAAAAACAGCAGGATGCTGATGTCGAGCCAGCGATACTGGCGCAGTTTGATCTTCTCCTCGACGCCGCGCTCGATGAAGAATGGAATCACGCGC
Source organism: Pseudomonadota bacterium (assembly GCA_023459535.1). GTDB lineage: Bacteria > Pseudomonadota > Gammaproteobacteria > Burkholderiales > Methylophilaceae > UBA6140. The sequence continues at coordinate 3,972 of JAEWTK010000185.1, read as the reverse complement.
CGGCCAATCAGCATGATCAGACTGATGATGAGGTAGAGCGCACCGTAGAGCGCGAGGTGGACGACATTCTCCAGATAGCCAAGCGCTCCCAGATAGAACAGCCCGTTGCCGGCGACGATGATGATCAGTTTGGAGAGAACGGCCAGTTGCTGCCACTGCCTTACCTTGATGATGGGATGGGCGACGGCTGCCATCAGTAGCAGACCGAATAGCAGATCGAGTACGGCAGCCAGTGCGATGAAGCCGGTGCCGGCCAGCATCAACAGCCGGGCCAATGCCCAGACTGCGAACAGGCCGAAGAGTGCCTTGCCGTGCACGGTTTGCACACCGGTCCAGTTTTTCACGGCCGTCAGCAGAAAGCCGGCGATAACGGCGAGGCCGTAGCCGTAAAGCATTTCGTGGGCATGCCACTGCATGGGGCTGATGGTTGCTATGGTCAGCGGCATCGCCAGGGCATAGCTTGCAATCCAGACCGTCATCGACAGCAATGCAAAGATGCCGGCGCCAAGAAAGAACGGACGGAAGCCCAGATTGAACAGGGCAAAACCGCCCGTCTTGTTTCGTGATATTTCTACAGGTTGAACCAGCATGACAAGGCCTCCTCGATTTGCTGACAGCTTAAAGCAAATCGGGAGGGTGCTCCAGTTCCGCTGCCGGTTTGGTCAGTGTCGCTTTGGCTAGAACTCGCCGCGCAGACCGATCAGCAGGGAACGGCTGCGTTGGGGCGCGATATCCTTGAGGAAGGGGGTGTGGTCGCGGATTTCGTCGTCCAGCAGATTGTAGGCCTTGGCAAAGGCTTCCAGCCGCATGGTGGTAGGCAGCAGCCAAGTTGCCGTGGCGTTGACCGAGGTATAGCTGTCGGTTGGCAATTCGTTCTCCGCCACCTTGGTCTGCTTGAAACCATGTAGCACATCAAGGCTGGTGCCGAAACGGTTGAAGCTGTAGTTCAGGCCCCAGCCCAGACGCAATGGTGAAATCCTCGGCAGGTATTCACCTGCATCACGGTTTCTGGCACGTACATAGTCGCCGCGCATGGTCAGGTCCAGAGTGCCGCGACCCTCGTAGATGCGGAATTTGCCGTCCGCTTCGAGACCGGTGAATGTTGCCTTCACTTGTTCGAAATCAGCGCCTGCGAGTTCGCCGGCAGGGTCAACTATGCCTTCTTCATCGAACATCAGGCCATTGCTGAACAGACCGATAAAGTTGCTGAAGCGCGTGTGGTAGGCGCCGACGTTAAAAGCATGTTTGCCGGACTTCCAGCGGATTTGTGTATCTATACCTCTGGAGCGCTCAATATCGAAATCGACATTGCCTACTTCATATTGGCCGGTGGCAACGTGTGGTCCGTTGGCGTACAGCTCGAAATAGCTGGGTGCGCGCTGGTTGCTGGACAGGTTGGCGGCCAGCGACCATTGTTCGTCGATCTTGAACAGTGCGCCGGCAGCGATGCTCTTGGGCGTGAAGTCACGCGACACGGCAGCACCGAAGCGGCCGCCGCCGTCAGAGTCGACGTCGACGCGGTCGACGCGGCCACCGAGGCTCAGCTTGAGGTCATCAGTGTTGGCCAGACTGACCGGCAGTTCTTCGTAAACATAGACGCCGCGGCTCTCTGTCTGGTTTTTTGGCACGAAGGCTTCCTCGCCGATGGCGGCAAACTTGCTGTCCTGGAACTGAAAGCCGATGGCGCCGGAGAGATTGCCGATATTACCGTGACCAATTTCCAGAGAACCTTCGTTACCCCGGTTGCTGAAACGGGTCTCAGGTTCTCCGCCGGCAATTTCCACGTGTTTGTAATCGGTGTTGGCAAAGCGGAATTTGACGCGATTGATGATGTTGCCGAGATCCTTGAACTCAGTCGCCAGATCCCAACGGTCTGTGCTCTGGTCGATGATGACGTCTTCCTCGGCGACTACGCCATATTTGTTATCGTGGCCGGCATAGGAAAGGCCGACATAGCCGTTATCGAAAGTCAGCGAAGCGCCCAGTGCGCCGCCGTCTGCACGTGAGGCGCTGTTGACCAGGCGTCCGCGATGTTCGCGCGGCGTACCGTCTTCGCGATGCTTGCGGCTAGAGACGGCATAGCCCGGAATATCCATATCATTGGTTTTACGTTCATAGACATCGGCATGAATGGCGAACAGGCCGTTGCCGGCATCCAGTACGATGGCGCCGCTTTTCTGATCTTCTGCACCGCCGAAACGCACCTCGCCACGACCGGTAATGCCATCCAACTGTTCCTTGGGGATGCGGTGGTCGATGGCATTGACCACGCCACCGATGGCGCTGCCGCCATAGAGCAGGGCGGCGGGTCCGCGGACGACGTCGATCTGTTCGATGATCAGTGGGTCGATGCCGATGGCATGGTCGAAACTGAGACTGGAGGCGTCGAGGATGCCGACACCATTCTGCATGATGCGCACGCGCTCGCTATCCAGTCCGCGTATGACCGGACGCGAAGAGTTGGGACCGAAGGATGTGGCACTGACGCCGGGCAGGGATTTCAGCGTGTCGCCCAAAGTGCTTTCGCGACCCAGAGACAATTCGCGGCCGCTGAGCACCGAAACCGGTACTACCATCTCGTCGGAACCGGCGCCCAGCGGGTTGGCAGTGACCGGTACCGGGGCGAGTTCTATGGCCTCTTCGGCAGCCAGCGTTTCGCCGGTGAAAAGGAACGGATGGCTGACAGCAAATGCGACAGCCAGAAACAATGCTTTGCGCGCAGGCTGGCGCGTTCTGGTGGTGATGGAATACATATGAACCTCATTGTGCAAACAAGCAGAAAGCAGACCTCAGCCGTCGAATGGCTGGTTCAGGGTCTTGCCAGGAAAGCGTTGACTAAATGAGGGGAGGCGGTGCGCGGGCGGCGTAGGTTTGTGTATGAGCGGGGGTGTGCTGCAGGAAAGTGTTGGCAGCTGGTGCCTGTTCTGAGGTCTGGTCGAAATCGAAGTGATACTGGCTGACTAGGCCATGAGCAAAATGACTGATGCCCAGACAGTGTTCGCAGCTGACCGAGTGTTGCGGGGCCTGGTCTTGCTGTTGCGATTGCGAATCGAGATCGGCAAGGTGCGAGATTTCGTGCAGCAGGGCACTCTGCTGGCTGAAACCGAGCAGGAAAGTCAGTGCGAACGTGAGTAGCAGTCTGTGCAACATGATTGCATTTTAGCAGAGGCTGAGCAATCTGCAAAAAAGCATGTCAGGGATTGGCTTGTGATGGCTGCATTTTGACGTTGGTAAGGGGCTCAAGTAGAATGCGCCTACTCATTGGGGAGTAGCCTCCTTTGCTGTCAGCAAAGGGCTTGCGTCAACATACTTGGCTTTCGGCCATGGCGCAGGCGGTCCATGCAAGCAGTGCATGACTTGGCGAGACCATTGACTGCGCTGCTTCCGGGCTGGAGTTCGGCGTGGTCTTTGGTTAACTCCGGCCGGAGCTCTCGCATGGATGCATTTTTCATTTCCACTGGTGTCGTCGCTCTCGCGGAAATCGGCGACAAAACCCAACTGCTGGCTTTTCTGCTGGCGGCACGATTTAAAAAGCCCTGGACCATCATTCTGGCCATATTGCTCGCAACCATTGCCAATCATGCGCTGGCCGGTTTGCTCGGCACTTGGCTGACCACATTGCTGCCACCAGAAGTCTTGCGCTGGGTGCTGGGCATCTCGTTTATCCTGATGGCTGGCTGGATTCTGGTTCCGGACAAACTGGATGGTGCTGAAGCGGTCAGCATTGGTCATCTGAGCGTCTTTGGCACGACCTTGCTGACATTTTTTCTGGCTGAGATGGGCGACAAGACGCAGATAGCGACGGTGGCGCTGGCGGCGCAGTATCAGGCTTTTTTCCTGGTGGTGCTGGGCACGACACTGGGCATGATGATTGCCAATGTGCCTGCCGTGCTGATTGGCGAGAAACTGGCGCATCGTATCCCGGTGAAATGGGTGCATGGCATTGCTGCGGTCATTTTCCTCGTACTTGGG
>JAEWTK010000184.1 GCA_023459535.1 Pseudomonadota bacterium | reverse complement strand
GAGCAGTTGCGTACCGAATATGTGGCGAGCGAACGCAAACGTACGGAAGACCGCCCGCCGGTAGAGATTGTCACGCCGGCGCTGGAAATTCCCAAGAGCGAGCGCGTGCAGAAGGAGCGCCAGGTTTCATTGTTCGAAGGCATACCGGATACCGCTTTGCCGCCGCTACATCTGCTGGATGAAGCCAAGGGCGAGATCGAGGTGCAGTCAGCCGAGACGCTGGAATTCACCTCGCGCCTGATCGAGCGCAAGCTGATGGATTTCGGCATCGAGGTCAAGGTGCTGACTGCCTTGCCCGGCCCGGTCATCACTCGCTATGAACTCGAGCCGGCACCCGGCGTCAAGGGCAGCCAGGTGACCAATCTGGTCAAGGATCTGGCGCGTGCGCTGTCGGTGGTCAGTGTGCGTCTGGTGGAAACGATACCGGGCAAGACCTGCATGGGGCTGGAGATCCCCAACCCCAAGCGGCAGATCGTTTTTCTTTCGGAGATTCTCGGTTCGCAGGTCTATCACGACATGCATTCGCCGCTGGCCATCGCGCTCGGCAAGGATATCGCCGGTAAGCCGGTGGTTGCCGACCTGGCGAAAATGCCGCATGTGCTGGTGGCAGGAACCACCGGTTCCGGCAAGTCGGTCGCCATCAATGCCATGATCCTGAGCCTGGTCTACAAGGCCGAACCCAGTCAGGTGCGGCTGATCCTGGTCGATCCCAAGATGCTGGAGCTCTCGGTTTATGAAGGCATCCCGCATCTGCTGGCGCCGGTGGTCACGGACATGCGCCAAGCCGCAAGTGCGCTGACCTGGTGTGTGGCTGAAATGGAACGGCGTTACAAGTTGATGTCGGTGCTCGGCGTGCGCAACCTGGCCGGCTACAACCAGAAGATACGCGAAGCGGAAAAAGCCGAGAAGCCGATCGGGAATCCGTTCTCGCTGACGCCGGACGAGCCGGAGCCGCTGGACGAGATGCCGACCATCGTCGTCGTCATCGATGAGTTGGCCGACCTCATGATGGTGGTCGGAAAGAAGGTCGAAGAACTGATCGCGCGGCTGGCGCAGAAAGCGCGCGCCTGCGGCATCCATCTGGTGCTGGCGACGCAGCGGCCGTCGGTCGACGTCATCACCGGCCTGATCAAGGCCAATATCCCGACCCGCATCGCCTTCCAGGTATCGAGCAAGATCGATTCGCGCACCATCCTCGACCAGATGGGCGCGGAAGCGTTGCTGGGGCAGGGCGACATGCTGTATCAACCGCCGGGCACCAGCAACCCGCAACGTATCCACGGCGCCTTCGTTTCCGATCAGGAAGTGCACCGCGTGGTCGATTATCTGAAGACGCTGGGTGAACCAAACTACATCGAGGGCATTCTTACCGGAGCAACGGAAGAGAACGGCGAGAACGGATTCACTGCCGGCGAAGGCGGCGGTGAGGCTGATCCGCTTTATGATGATGCGGTCGCTATCGTTTTGAAGACGCGCCGTGCTTCGATCTCCTCCGTGCAGCGACAACTTCGCATCGGCTATAACCGCGCCGCCCGCCTGATCGAGGATATGGAGCGTGCGGGTCTGGTCTCTGCCATGCAAAGCAACGGCAATCGCGAAGTGCTCGCCCCGAAATCAGAATGAATTTGACGGAAACCCCATGCGCCAACTTGTTATTACCCTTTTTTTCCTGCTGCCAGTGGCAGCCCATGCGGCCGGCACGCAACGCCTGACGCAGTTCTTCGACAAGACCACTTCGCTGCGCGCGCAGTTCGAGCAAGTGGTGACCGACAATCGTGGACAGAAGGTGCAAGAGGTCAGCGGCACCATGCAGATCCTGCGCCCAGGAAAATTCCGCTGGGATTACCGGCAGCCCTATCAGCAGGAGATCGTCGGCGACGGCACGCGGATCTGGCTCTACGACCCGGAACTCAACCAGGTGACGGTACGCAACATGAGTCAGGCTATCGGTTCCAGTCCGGCAGCGTTGCTGGCGGGAAGCAAGGAAGTCGAACAGAATTTTACTTTGCAGGATCTGAAATCCAGCGATGGTCTGGAATGGGTGACAGCCACCCCGAAAGAAGCTGACAGCGGTTTTGATCGGGTCAGGCTCGGCTTCGGCAAACTCGGACTTGAGCGCATGGAATTGCTGGACAGTTACGGTAATCTCACCGCAATCCGTTTTTCCTCGGTGGAGACCAACCCGGGTCTGGGGCAACAAATCTTCATGTTCAAGCCGCCGGCGGGCGCCGATATTGTCGGCGAATAAACAGACCGGGCTATTTGAATCGAAAAATTCACGGCCAATCTGTTGCAAATTTGCAACAGATTGGCCGTTTTCCTTTAATGGAATGTGAAAATCTCCTGTATTTATGTATAGTTAGCGTCAAGATACATAAAAAACCAAATCGGGGATGATTCGAATGTTCACGCAACGTCTGCAGACGCTGATACTGACTGTCCTGCTTTCCGCTTTCTCACTGCTGGCTCAGGCCGACGAAACGCTCGACCAGGCTGCCGAACTCATCAAACAGAAGAATTTCAAACCGGCTTACGAATTGCTCGAACCGTTCGAATCGGAGCGGGCGGGCGAGATCGATTACGATTATCTGCTAGGCGTCGCAGCTATCGAGAGCGGTCAGGTCTCGCGCGGCATCTTCGCGCTGGAGCGCGTGCTGGCCCAGCAACCGAATCACCTGAGCGCACGTGCCATGATTGCCAAGGGCTACTTCAGGGGTGGCGAAGCGGAGAATGCGCGGGCCGAATTCCAGAACATACTCGGGCAAAGCGATGATCCGCAGCTGAAAAAACTGATCGAGGACAATATGTCGGCGGTCGACAAGGCGACCGGCCAGGC
>JAEWTK010000183.1 GCA_023459535.1 Pseudomonadota bacterium | reverse complement strand
GTCGCAGGTGGCGCGCAACAAGGCCCGGTCATGCGACACCAGCACCATGCCACCCTCGTAATCCTGCAGCGCCATGGTCAGCGCATGACGCATTTCCAGATCCAGGTGGTTGGTTGGTTCGTCCAGCAGCAGCAGATTGGGCTGCTGCCAGATTAGCAGGGCCAGCGCCAGGCGCGACTTCTCGCCGCCGGAAAAGCCACCGCATGGCGTCGTCGCCATATCGCTGCGGAAATCGAAGCCGCCAAGATAGTTGCGATGCTCCTGTTCACGCGTCTGCGGGTCCAGCCGCAACATGTGCTGCAAAGGCGATTCATCCGGCCGCAACTGTTCCAGCTGATGCTGGGCAAAATAACCGATGGCCAGATCCTTGCCTTCGATACGCTTGCCGTTCATGGGCTGCAACTCTGAGGCCAGCAGCTTGATCAGCGTCGACTTGCCGGCGCCATTCCGGCCCAGAAGACCGATGCGCTCGCCCGGACGTATGGTCAGCTTGATTTGCTTCAGTACCGGCTGATCGAGGTAACCCGCGTCGACATCATCCAGCACCAGCAAGGGATCAGGGGCCGCCTGCGGTTTTCTGAAGGCAAAACTGAAAGGTGAATCGACATGCGCCGCCGAGATCAGTTCCATGCGCTCCAGCGCCTTGATGCGGCTCTGCGCCTGCCGTGCCTTGGTCGCCTTGGCACGAAAACGGTCGATATAACTTTGCAGGTGCGCCACCTCGCGCTGCTGGCGTTCGTACAGCGACTGCTGCTGCGCCAGTTTCTCGGCGCGTTGCCGTTCGAAATCCGAATAACCTCCGCGATACAGCGTCAACTGCTGCTGCTCGATATGGGCGATATGGTTGACCACCGCATCGAGGAAATCGCGGTCATGCGAAATCATCAGCAAGGTGCCGCGATAGTCCTTGAGCCAGTTCTCCAGCCAGATGACCGCATCGAGGTCGAGGTGATTGGTGGGCTCATCCAGCAGCAGCAAGTCGGAACGGCACATCAGCGCCCGCGCCAGATTGAGCCTGACTCGCCAGCCGCCGGAGAAATCCGAGACCGGCCGCAACATGTCGGCATCGCTGAAACCCAGACCGTGCAACAAGGCCGCTGCCCGGGAGCGGGCCGTATAACCGCCGATATCGCCGAAGCGTGCATGCAGCTCGCCCAGACGCTCGCCTTCATGATGGTGTTCGGCCTCCTGCAGCGCCTGTTCCACGCTGCGCAATTCACGGTCACCATCCAGCACGAAGTCGATGGCGGCATCCGCCAATGCCGGCGTTTCCTGCGCCACATGCGCCATGACCCAGTCCGGCGGCATCTCCAGTTCACCGGACTCATGCTGCAACTCGCCCAGCAGCATGGCGAACAGACTCGATTTACCCGCGCCGTTGGCGCCGGTCAGACCGACCTTGTGTCCCGGATGCAGCTGGAATGATGCGCCACGGACCAGAACCTTGACGCCACGCGCCAGTGTGAGATTTTTGAATTGAAGCAAGATTGGATCTGACTGAAATAAAACCGGCTTGAAGTCGGCGTGTAAGTGTTAAGCGCGTTATTCTAAAACAAAGCACCCCAACTTCCGGAAACTTTCTCACTTATCTGGTCAGCCGGCCGGAAATGCAGTGAATAATGCAGTAAAATGCAAATGCATATAACAAGTTAGCGCAAGCACCAAGCAATGGTCAAAAAATCACTGATCTGGACATACCGGGCCGCACTCACCGTACTGTGGCTGTCCATTATCGCGCTAACTATCGCCATACTCAGTCTGCGCTATTTCATTCTACCCAACATCGAGCACTACAAGGACCAGATCGCAGAAACCATCAGCCAGACGGCCGGCCGGAAAATCACCATCGGCAACATCAATGCCAGCTGGAGCGGCATGAATCCGCACCTGAGCCTGCGCCAGCTTGCTATCTACGACGCAGAAGACCGCATGGCACTGACGCTGCACGAAGTCGAAACCAGCCTGTCCTGGCTCAGCATCATTTCGCTCGAACCCAAACTCGCCTCGCTGATCATTCAAGGCCCGGCACTCTCCATCCGCCGTGAAACCGACGGCACGTTAGTCGTCGCCGGCATACGGATGGGCGGCGAATCAGAACCAGAACTGGCGAACTGGATACTGCGACAATCACGCATCGACATCGTCGACGCCACCATCCTCTGGCAGGACGACCTGCGCCAAGCCCCGGCGCTAACACTGAACGATGTGCAATTCAGCCTGGAAAGCCCGGTCCTGGAGCGTCTGATTAAGCGTCACCGTTTTGCATTAAAGGCCACCCCCTCCGCCGGTTCATCGCACCCGGTCGAGTTGCGCGGCAATCTTTATGGCAATGATGTGGGAAACTTGCAGGACTGGCGCGGCACTCTCTATGGCCGCATGGACGGTACCGACATCGCCGCTTGGCGCCAATGGGTAGACTACCCGTTTGAACTGAACCAGGGTTACGGCGCCGCACGTTTCTGGCTGGAGTTTTCCGAAGGTATGGCCGACCGGCTGACTTCGGATGTCATCTTGCAGAAAGTGCGTGCCAGACTGGCCGAAAACCGCGCTGAAGCAAAACTGGATACGCTCAGCGCCAGACTGATCTGGTCCAGACATACAGATGGCCAATCACTCGATCTACAAGGGGTCAAGCTCACCAGCGCCGATGGCCTGCAGCTGGAGAACGGCGCTTTCGGCATGCGTACACGCCTGCAGAATGGCAAGGAAACCATCGATGGCAGCGTCCAGCTGGATCAGATCAATCTCGCTTCCATCAATACTTTCACCGCTCACCTGCCCCTGCCGGAAGCAGCTGCCGAGCATCTCAGCCATCTGGAGCCGGTCGGCATTGTCAGCAACCTCGACCTGCGCTGGAAAGGCGACCGTGATCAATTCAACGAATACGATATCGGCATGCAGTTCAGCGAACTTGGCATCCAGGCATACGAGAAGATTCCCGGTTTCAGCAACCTCAGCGGCAAACTCAACGCCGATGAGAAACAGGGCACCATCACCATCAATTCCCAGCAGGCTGCAGTCGATATCAAGGATGTAATGCGCTGGCCCATCCCGGCGGACAAGCTGACCGGCATCGTCAAATGGTCGAATCATGACAAAGGCACTGACGTGCGCATCAACAATCTCACCATCAACAGCCCGCATCTGGCCGGCGTCGTCAATGCCACCTACAAGCACGGTTCCACAGCGCCTTCCAGTATCGAACTGAACGGCCGTTTTGAGCGCGGCGATGCGAAATACGCCCTGTTCTACTACCCTGTCATGCTGGGCAAGGACACACTGAACTGGCTCGACGGCTCCATCATTTCCGGCAAGGTTTCGGATATCCACGTCATTGTGCGCGGCAGAACCGATCAATTCCCTTATGTCGACCCCAAGCAGGGCCTGTTTAAAGTCACTGCAGAATTACAGGATGGTGTTCTGGATTACGGCAGCAACTGGCCACAGATCGAGAAATTGAATGTGAACATGCTGTTCCAGGGTTCCAGAATGGAATTGAAGTCAGACGGGGGCAATATCCTTGGCAACCAGTTCAAGACCGTCACAGCCGTGATTCCTGTGCTGGACGCCGATGAACCGATACTGGAGATTGTCGGCGACACGCAGGGCTCGGTGACGGACGCCATCCGCTTCGTCAACAATAGCCCGGTGCTTGAGCTCACGGACGGCCTGACCAATGACCTGCGTACCAGCGGTAGCGGAAAACTCAATCTGGAGCTGAAAATCCCGCTGAAGAATGTAGAAGCAAGCAAGATCAAGGGCAGCTATCAGATCACCAACGCCAGCATGGCAGGTACATCGATCCCGGACCTGACTCGCATCAATGGCAAACTCGAATTCACCGAATCCGGCATGAGCGCCAAAAATATTACCGCCAACGTCTATGACGGGCCAGCCAGACTGGATATCAGCACCGGCCAGAATCGCCTGGTCAAGATCACCGCGCGCGGCAACATCACCGATACCGGTATCAGAAGTGCCCTGGGTGACAACCTGGGCAATTTGATCAGCGGCAATGCCGACTGGTTCAGTGATATCAGCATCCAGCCGCAACAAGTGAACGTCACCATACGCTCCAGCCTGGCTGGCCTGGCGCTGGATCTGCCGCAGCCAATCGGCAAGACGGCAGAAGAAAAAATGCCTTTGCGCATAGAAAAACGTCAGCAATCGGCCAAACAAGATCTGATTGTCATCAGCATGGCCAACCAGATTTCGGCGCAGATATTGCGCAACGAAGTCAACGGCGCCTATCAGGTCGACCGCGGCCAGATCGGCATCAATGTCCTGCCGGAGATCCCGGCACAGCCCGGCATTGAAGTGCGCGGCAGCTTCGAACAGCTCAATCTCGACCAATGGCTGGCAGTGCTGGAAAAAACCAGAGAGCCGGAAACCGGCAGCAGCACCGCGGCGCCAACATTGACGATTCAGCGCGTCAATATGGCGATCGACACGCTGG
>JAEWTK010000182.1 GCA_023459535.1 Pseudomonadota bacterium | reverse complement strand
TACCAGAGTCCGGGCGAGATCCACGTCGAGGGTGACGCGTCTTCCGCTTCCTATTTCCTCGCTGCCGGCGCCATCGGAAAGGGTCCGGTACGGGTTTACGGCATCGGCAAAAACAGCATCCAGGGCGATGTCCGCTTCTGCGAAGCATTGGAACTGATGGGCGCAAGCATTACTTACGGCGAAAACTGGATAGAAGCCAGCGCGCCTGCCGGCAAACTGAAAGCCATCGACCTCGACTGCAACCATATCCCCGATGCCGCCATGACACTGGCGACCGCTGCATTGTTCGCCGGCGGCCCAAGCCGGCTGCGCAATATCGCCAGCTGGCGCGTGAAGGAGACCGACCGTCTCAGCGCCATGGCCACGGAACTGCGCAAGGTCGGCGCCATCGTCGAAGAAGGTCCGGACTATCTGCAGATCACCCCACCCGAGACACTGATGCCGGATGCCGCCATCGACACCTACGACGACCACCGCATGGCGATGTGCTTCTCGCTGGTCGCGCTTGGCAACACGCCGGTCACCATCAACGAACCCGAATGCGTGGCCAAGACTTTCCCGGACTATTTCGAACGCTTCGCCACCATCCTGCATGAGTAAACCGGCGACTGTCCGGCGACCACTGATCATCAAACATTTCAGGCCAATATGAACGAAACCAACAGCATCCCCGTCATCGCCATCGACGGCCCTTCCGCCTCCGGCAAGGGAACTGTCGCGCAGCGCGTCGCCAAGGCGCTGGGCTATCATTACCTGGATTCCGGCGCGCTGTACCGCCTGGTCGCACTGGCTGCGAAAAGTCACAATATCTCCTGGCAGGATGCCAAGGCACTGGCAGAAATGGCGGCAACGCTGGATATCCGTTTCGAGGACGAACAGATTCTGTTGAACGGCGCAGATGTCAGCGACGAGGTACGCTCAGAAGCAATGGGCAAGGGGGCATCGGAAGTCGCGGTTCATCCGGAACTCAGGGCCGCGCTGCTGGACCTGCAGCACAGTTTCCGCCGTGCGCCCGGACTGGTAGCCGATGGACGGGATATGGCCACCGTGGTTTTCCCCGATGCGAAGACCAAAATATTCCTGACTGCCAGCGCCGAAGTAAGGGCGGAACGCAGATATAAGCAGTTGATGCAAAAAGGAAAGCATGCTAACCTGCTCGACATTCTGCATGATTTGCAGCAACGTGACGCCAGAGACAGTCAACGCTCCGCCGCTCCCTTGCAACAATGCAAAGATGCACAGCTGCTGGAAACCAGCCAGCTGACTATCGAAGAAGCCGTCCGCTTCGTTCTTGAGGCCGCCGGCGAGCAAATTCGCTAGGGAATGAGATGTTGTTATTTGTATAACAACATCAACGTGTTAGAATTCATTTTTATGGCGCCGTGAACCCCCAAGGTTTATGGCTTTTTTAACTTTACCCGCCGCCAGGTGGGATACTACTAGGTATTTTTTTAATGGCTAACGTTTCCACAAACCCATCTTCCTCTATGGAAAGCTTCGCAGCATTATTCGAGGAGAGCCTTGCTCGCCAGGAAATGCGTTCCGGTGAAGTGATCACCGCTGAAGTTATTTCCGTAGACTCCGATTTCGTTATCGTCAATGCAGGTCTGAAGTCCGAAAGCGTGATCAACGCCGCTGAATTCCGTGACGACCAGGGCAATATCGAAGTCAATGTCGGCGACTTTGTTAAAGTCGCTATCGAAAAACTGGAAGATGGTTACGGTTCCACCGTACTTTCTCGCGATAAAGCGAAGAAGATGCAAGCATGGCTCGATCTGGAAGAAGCCATGAACGAAGCCCGCATCATCAAGGGTCTGATCAGCGGCCGCGTCAAGGGCGGCCTGACCGTTATGGTCAATGGCATCCGCGCATTCCTGCCGGGCTCCCTGGTTGATATGCGTCCGGTCAAGGACACCACCCCGTTCGAAAACAAGGAATGGGATTTCAAGGTTATCAAGCTTGACCGCAAGCGTAACAACGTCGTCGTTTCCCGTCGTGCAGTCCTGGAAGAAACCATGGGCGCCGACCGCGAAGCACTGCTGGATTCACTGAAAGAAGGCGCAGTGGTCAAGGGTATCGTCAAGAACATCACCGACTACGGTGCATTCGTTGACTTGGGCGGTATCGACGGCCTGCTGCACATCACCGACCTGGCATGGCGTCGCGTCAAGCACCCGTCCGAAGTGCTGACCGTCGGTGAAGAAGTCGAAGCCAAGATCCTCAAGTTCGATCAAGAGAAGAACCGCGTTTCCCTCGGCATCAAGCAACTGGGCGACGACCCATGGGTTGCTCTGAGCCGTCGTTACCCAGTAGGCACCCGCCTGTTCGGCAAGGTCACCAACCTGACCGACTACGGTGCATTCGTTGAAATCGAACCGGGCATCGAAGGTCTGGTACACGTTTCCGAAATGGACTGGACCAACAAGAACGTACATCCGGCCAAGATCGCTCAACTGGGCGACGAAGTCGAAGTCATGATTCTGGAAATCGACGAAGACCGTCGTCGTCTGTCCCTCGGCATGAAGCAGTGCCAGGCCAACCCTTGGGATGAGTTTGAAGCTACCCACAAGAAGGGTGACAAGGTCACCGGCCAGATCAAGTCCATCACCGATTTCGGTGTGTTCATCGGCTTGCCTGGCGGTATCGACGGCCTGATCCACCTGTCCGACCTGTCCTGGAACCAGACCGGCGAAGAAGCCATCCGCAACTTCAAGAAGGGTGACGAAGTTTCTGCTGTTGTTCTGGCCATCGATGTCGAGAAAGAACGTATCTCCCTCGGCGTCAAGCAAATGGACAGCGATCCGTTCAATGCTTACACCGCCATCAATGACAAGGGCGCTATCGTTACCGGTACCGTCAAGAGCATCGATGACAAGGGTGCAGTGATTGCGCTGGATGACGAAGTCGAAGGCTACCTGCGCGCATCCGACATCTCCAAGGAGAAGGTCACTGACGTTGCTGCCGTACTGAAGGAAGGTCAAGAGATCGAAGCACGTATCATCAACGTCGATCGCAAGAACCGCACCATCGGCTTGTCCATCAAGGCCAAGGATCAACCGGAAGCCGCCGATGCAGCTCAGAAGTTCGATGCTGACTCCGGCAATGCAGGCACCACCAGTCTGGGCGCCCTGTTGAAGGCCAAGCTTGACGGCAAAAACAAAGAATAAGGCAATCAAGCCATGACAAAATCAGAGCTGATTGCCAACTTGGCAGCGCGCTTTCCGCAGCTGGTGGTCAAGGATGCAGAACTTTCTGTCAAAGCCATCCTTGACTCCATGTCGGACAAGCTTGCCGCTGGTGAGCGCATCGAGATTCGTGGTTTCGGTAGTTTCAGTCTGAATTACCGTCCGCCACGTCTCGGTCGCAACCCGAAAACCGGCACCAAGGTGCAAGTACCCGAAAAGTACGTACCGCACTTCAAGGCAGGCAAGGAGTTGCGTGAGCGTGTGGATTTAGCCGAGTAGTCTTTAACTGATAGAGCTATTCATATAGTTCAACAAGCGGCAGAGCTTCAATCAAGATTGAGCCTCTGCCGTTTTTTTTGCCCTGCATTTTCAACCTGTATTAGGGAGTTGCATCCGGGTTAGGTAAAATAGCGCCATGAGATATTTCCTTGCCATTCTGCTTGTCATCTTGTGCCTGCTGCTGCTCGGCTTTGCCATCAAGAATGTCGAACCGGTGGAGTTGCAATACTACCTGGGCTTCCGCTGGAAAGCGCCCTTATCCCTGATGCTGCTGACGAGCCTGCTGGCAGGCGTCATCATCGGCATGCTGATTTGCCTCAAGCCCATTATCAGCCAACGCAGACGACTACTGTCTCTGGAGCACGAGCTGAAAACCCTGGATACCAATAAAAAATCATGACGGAATTCGAATACTGGTGGCTACTTGCGCTGCCGCTTTTCTTCACGCTGGGCTGGCTTGCTGCCCGCGTCGATATCAAACAGCTGTTATCAGAATCCACCGCACTGCCAGCCGCCTATTTCAAGGGCCTCAACTTCCTTATCAGCGATCAGCATGACAAGGCGATCGAAGCCTTTGTCGAGGCCGTAGAAGCCAATGCCGAATCGCTGGAACTGCACTTTGCACTTGGCAGCCTGTTCCGCCGTCGCGGCGAGGTCGACCGCGCCATCAACCTGCACCTCAGCCTGCTGGAACGCCACGAACTGGCCGAGCCGCAAAAGCTGGCGATCCGCGCCGAACTGGCACAGGATTACCTGAAAGCCGGCCTGTTCGACCGCGCCGAGGAGCTGTTCAAATCGCTGGATGACAGCCGTTACGAACAACCCGCCCTGCGCGCCCTGCTCGAAATCTATGTGCGCGAACGCGAATGGCACAAGGCAGTAGAAACCGCCACCGAACTTGAGCGATTGTCCGGCATCCCCTTCCGCAAGGAGATCGCGCAATACCATTGCGAGCAAGCCGTGCAGGCCCTGCTCGGCAATGACCGCGAAACCGCAAGAAAACATCTGGACGAAGCGCTGGACGCCAACAAGAACTGCGTACGCGCCAATGTCATGCTGGGCGAAATGGAAGCGCTGGCCGGCGACCATGAGACCGCCATTGCCATCTGGAAGCGCATCGAATTCCAGCAACCGGACTATCTGGGCCTGATCGCCGCCAAGATGCTGGCCAGCTACCGCACGCTGAACCGGACCAATGAGGGCCTGGAATTACTCAAGACCTATCTGCAAACCTACAAACTATATAGCCTGCTCAACGTGCTGTACGAAGCGACCATCGCCCAGCAGGATGCCGAGACCGCCGCCAAACTGGCGCGTGACGAGCTGGTGAAGAAACCCAGCCTGCAGACGCTGGACCTGCTACTGCAGGCACGCCTGCTGCAGGACGAAGCACCGCAGGATGCGCATGTCATCCAGCAGACCGTGCGCTATGCCATTGGCAACCGCAGCGCCTATGTCTGCAGCCAATGCGGCTTCCGCGCCAAACATTACCACTGGCAGTGCCCGGCCTGTAACGCCTGGGAATCCCTGCCCTCCGAACCTACCGAGTCAGTCGCATGAACCAAACCACCAACCCAAGAATCGTCGTCGCGCTGGATTACGCCGATGCCGCCTCCGCCCTGCAACTGGTGGAGCGCCTCGAGCCGGCGCTGTGTCGCCTCAAGGTCGGCAAGGAACTGTTCACCGCCGCCGGCCCACAACTGGTTGAAAAACTCATCGCCAAGGACTTCGGCGTGTTTCTCGACCTGAAATTCCACGATATCCCCACCACCGTGCAAAAAGCCTGCGAAGCTGCGAGCCGCCTTGGTGTCTGGATGCTCAACGTGCACGCTTCCGGCGGCACAGCCATGATGCAAGCTGCGCGTGAAGGCGTGGCGAAAAGCGGCCGCCAGCCGCTCCTGATCGCCGTCACCGTGCTGACCAGCATGAACCAGGC
>JAEWTK010000181.1 GCA_023459535.1 Pseudomonadota bacterium | reverse complement strand
ACCCTGGCCCTTGACGATGGCCTCGATGGCGGCCACCCTCTCTTCCAGTGCCTGCTGATTTTTTCTCAGTTCATCAAAGGCTGTCTGATTCTGAGTCTGATTATCCGTAATTTTTTTACGGGCTTCCTTGTCTTCAAAAAACGCATGCGCGTTTTGTGACAAAGCCAACAATAAAACCGAACCCAGAACCAGAAAACGCATCATTCAACCTTTAATTATTCGCCTTTGTAGATGATATCAACGCGGCGATCTTTTGCACGGCTGTCACTATCAGAGCCAGTCGCTCTCTCTTCGCCATAGCTGACGGTTTCAATCTGACTGTCTTGTACGCCCAGCAGGTTCATGACCTTCTTGACGGAAACAGAACGGCGCTGACCAAGAGCCAGGTTGTACTCGCGGGTACCGATTTCATCAGCATGACCTTCCAGCGTAATGGATGCGCCACTGTTCTGGTTCAGATATTTGGCGTGAGCTTCAATCAGTGGGCGGAACTCGGCCTTGACATCATCCTTGTCGAAATCGAAATAGATGCTGCGTTGCGAAAGAATGTTGTTTGGATCCTTCAATGGGTTGACGTCCATGGAGGAAGTGGCTGCGCCTGAAGTCGCTGCGCCGCTATCCACTGTTGCTGCCGGGGCTGAAGACACACTCTTGTCATCTACAGTTGCAGCATCCTTCATGGGCTTGCTCGAACAAGCGGTGAGCATCACTGCCAGCAAAATGGTTCCGATTAGACCTTTATTCATTATTACTCTCCTTAGTTTTGAAACTGTATGCGACTACAGGCAAACGTTACATTAAAAAATCATGATTGCAAAATCACGACGACTACGACCAACTAAAAAAACCTCAATTCATCAACGGTCCCCAGGCAGGCTCTCTGACATCGCCGCCCGATTCACTCAAGCGCTGCTTGACTCTGCCATCAGCCGAAACCGCAGCCAATGTTCCCTTGCCGTTCATCTTGGTGGCATACAGCAACATACGGCCATTGGGCGCAAAACTGGGTGATTCGTCCATGGTCGTTTCACTCAACACCTGAACCTGACTTGTAGCCAGATCCTGAATCGCCACACGCATACCGTCGCCATTGCGGCGGATGAAGGCCATCGATTTGCCATCCGGTGATATACGCGGACATACATTATAACTACCTTCATAAGTCACTCGCTGCGGGTTATCACCCGTGGCAGAAATACGATAAATCTGCGGCGATCCGCCCCGGTCGGACGTAAAGTAAATATGCTGTCCATCTGGAGACCAGACCGGCTCGGTATCAATGGCACTGCTTCTGGTCAACTGTTTCAGGCCGGTACCATCGGCATTGATGGAATACACCTGCGAATTTGCACCGTGTGTGAGCACGATAGCCAGTTTCTTGCCGTCCGGCGACCATGCAGGCGCGCTGTTATTTCCCTTGAAATTGGCCAACACATAGCGCTGTCCAGACACCAGCGACTGCACATAGACGATCGGCTTCTTTTTCTCGAAGGAAACATAAGCGATTTTTGTGCCATCCGGTGACCACTTTGGCGAGATGATGGGCTCGGCGGAAGAGACGATCGTTTGCGGATTAAACCCGTCAACATCCGCAACCTGCAGCGTATAGCGACTACCGATCTTGGAGACGTAAGTCACGCGTGTGGCAAACACACCCTGCTCACCCGTGAGTTTTTCATAGATCACGTCCGCGATCTTGTGTGCCGTCATTCTCAACTGATTAGGGGCGATGTTGTATTCCATGCCGACCAACTGGGTTTGCTTGAGCACATCAAGCAAACGGAATGTGACTTTCAGGCGATTGTTCGGCAATGCCTCGATGCTGCCTATCGTCAGCGCCTGTGCTTGCAATGCGGCCCATTCCGGGTAACGAACCTCAGAAATATCCTTGGGCTGATTGGCCACGCCACGCGTTTCCAGTACTCTGAAAAGCCCGCTACGACGCAGATCGGCGCCGATCACGTTGGCGACAGCATCCTGTTCCTTGATGGAAAGACCTGAAGGCTGAGTGAACGGCACAATCGCAATGGGAATCTGCTGAGCCGCACCGCCAACGATTTCGATAGTGAGGGCCGCCTGACTGCCGAACGGGAGACAAAGCATCAGCGCGCCAAAGAATAACCGTAACCGGTCCAGAAACGTACTCATAGTTGAATTAGTAGGCCACATATATTCAAAGTTCCCTTATTCATTCAGGTTTCTGCAATCAATCAGATATTTTCTAGTTTGCACCCTTGGGATGAAACTTCAGTTTCAAATCCCGGAAACGGGCAAACAGATCCGCCTCTTTTGGCACAGGCAGAGGCTGCGCCAGCAATATCGCCCGCTCTACCGATTCGTCACAGGCCGCAATACCGCTGCCTTTCAGCATTCTTGGTGTGCCAACGATATCGCCGGTCGGCGCCAGCGACATGGCGAACTCCAACTCAGGATTGCCGCTACCACAGAGCTGCTGATTGACGTGCTGGTGCACCTTGTTACGTATCTTATTAACATATTCATCCACCACGCCCTGCTGCGCCGCTGTCATGCCGAGCGGTCCAGTCGGCGCCGGCGTGCTGTCGAGGTTGGGTTGATCTTCCAGCATGGCCTGCTGCAACGCCTTCAGCGCATTCGCTTCAGGCGGATTTTTCTCGACCGGCGGCTTCTTGACCTCAGGTTTTTTCGGCGGCTCCTTCGGTTTTTCTGGCTTTTTCGGTTTCGGCGGTTCTGTCTTCATCTCGATATCAGCCTTGGGTTCCGGCTTGGGCTCGGGTTTCGGTTCGGGTTTCGGCTCAGGCAGCGGCTTTGGCTCGGGCTTGGGTGGTTCCGGTATCGGCTTCGCCACCACAGGCTTGCTCGGCAATTCAGACCATAACTCTACAGTCGCAATGCTGGCAGGCTGCACAACTTTCCAGTTAAAGGATATCAGCAGCAGTCCGAGTAATAACGCATGCACCAGCAGGGAAAATGCCCCCGCCTTAAGCGCTACCGGATTCTCGTGGGAACGTAACATGCAAAATCAATTCGTTGCCGGGCTCAACAACAGACCGACTTTTTCAATCTTTCCAATCTTAAGTAAATCCATTACTCGTATAACTTCATCATATTTAACGCCCTTATCTGCAGCGATTAATACAGAACGTTGAGGATTCTTCTCTACCTGCATTTTCACAGCATATATCACCTGATCCAGCGGCAAAGACTTGTCATCAACCTCTATTGATCCATCGAGTTTGATTTTAAGTAGTATTGGGGCAATTGGCTGGGTCAGTCCTTGACCAACACTTGGCAAATCTACACCGCCAGGATTGGTCATCGGTGCCGACACCATGAAAATCACCAGCAGCACCAGCATGACGTCGAT
>JAEWTK010000180.1 GCA_023459535.1 Pseudomonadota bacterium | reverse complement strand
GGGTGATGGCCTGGGCAATTACAAGTTACCGGTTATTTTCCTGGTGATGTTTCTGCCTATCCTGTTCTCCGGGGCGGGGAAACTGAGTCTGGATTACTGGATACACCGTCAGTATTTTGGCAATAATTTAAAATATTAAATCAAATATAATCATATATATAATGATAAATATTAATAATTTAGATTAAATATAACGGTCATTTTAATTGCCTCCTTAAGTCATATAAGGGAAAATTGCGCGATTCCTACGAGTGCTGTCACTGCCGACGGCGCAGTCATTAGTAGTTTCGTCCTGAATATAAAGCCAATAAGGAGGTGCCATGCAAAATCAGATAGATATTTTTCTGATGTCGTTGAATGATTTCTGGGGGCAAGTGGCAACGTTTTTCCCTAAGCTGCTTGCGGTAATCGTCATTCTTTTCTTCGGCTGGCTCTGTGCCAAAGCCTCATGTGTCATCGTAAAGCGCATCCTCGGATTCATGCGCTTCGACCAATTTGCTGACAAATCCGGCCTGGAGCATTTTCTCAGCCATAGCGGTGTGGATCTCACCCTGAGCGGCGTTATCAGCATGGTTGTCTACTGGTTGGTGATTCTGCTGTTTGTGATTACAGGCGCTAACTCATTGGGTCTGACGGAAGTTGCCGGCATGTTGAATTCGCTGGCCAATTACCTGCCCAGAATCATTGTCGCCATCCTGATTCTGATCTTCGGTACCTTGTTGGCCAGATTCGTTAATCGATTGGTTTTCGCATGGCTTCATGGCATTAAGTTCGAAGGCGCGCTGGCAATCAGCACGACAGCTGAATATGCCATTCAAGTATTCGCCTTGTTCGTGGCGCTGGAGCAATTGGGTATTGGTACGCAACTCCTGACAGCATTGTTTGTCATCGTCTTCGGAGCGGTGTTCCTGGCGCTGGCTATTGCATTCGGTTTAGGAGGCAGGGATCGGGCGGCTCGCATCATCGACCAGCTCGATAAATCCAAGAAGTCCTGATAAGTCTCTATAAAATGTCAAAGCGCCCATAAGGCCTTATGGGCGCTTTAGTATTTGTAGCTTGGTTAAGTTTTTCGTAATATCGAATCGGTTTCTAAATGGTCTTCGGCTAAAGCCTGTTATTTTTACGACAGGAGATATCTACCATGCGTCTTTCTGGTGTCATCGGTACGGTATCAATCCATTCTAAAAACTCCACAATCGTGTATTCAGAAGTAGCGCAATTAATTCTGATACGGTAATCAGTATTATTTGATTTGACATTTGCATATCGATATTGCCCTTGAACTGTTATTGAGTTCTTATCAATGAACATATTTTCACCGACATTAATATAGTTTCCTTTGTTATTTTTGAATGCGAAATCCGCGTGAGCAGCTGTACTAATAAGCAAGGTTGTTATTGTTATTAAAAGTCGTTTCATGGGGTTTTCCGGAGCATGTTGTTGTAATCCTGCAATATTACCAATTGGTAGATATTAATTGAATTCAATAATTTTACATAATATACATTATGCGAAGTAGCATGTAATATTTCGCGGAATAGTTATTCAGTTCATGGGGTCGGTTTCAGACCCTCTTACGGAGATTCCAACATGAACGCTATTCCGCAGCCTTCGGGCGCTGATTTTTCATTCACGCTGAGTCGGCAGCAAGTCGGCTTTGTTTATACCGGCCTGATTCAGCTCGTGTCTGAGCTGTCTCGATACGAACTCAACCCCGACAATCCTCCGCATGCTCTTTTGTCGTTGCTTTGCCTGCGCGACATCAATCCTGAGCAGCATCAACACAACACCGCCAGCATCATGCGTCTATCGCAGATGATGCTTGACGCTTTGCAGTTATCCGGTCGCCCTGGTTGTTCTCCGGACAATCTCGGTGCTGCCTTGCATCACTATGAACAGGCCGCACTGTCATGAGCGTCAAGAGTGAACATCTACCACCTCATGGCGCTGTCTCTGCTGCCGCCTTTGCTCGCAGTTCAGGCTTATCGCATGCCTATGTGCTCCGCCTTTGTCGAGCTGGTCGCATCTTCGGCGCAAGGCTTCATCCGTTAACGCGCAAATGGTGGATTTATCCACCGGCGAAACTGGTGCCGGCGCCTTGAGGCGGCGTTTCAAACGCAAGCCATTCAAGCCTATCGACAAGGAAAAATTCAGGGAAATGAGACTAATGCAGCAACTGACTATCGAGGACACTGCCAAGCTTTTGAGAGTGACCACCAGAACGGTGATGCACTGGGAATCCGGAGTGACCCGGATTCCCTATGCGCCCTTCAAGCTCTTGAGGGTTCTGGCAATGCATGAGCTGCCGGACAAAGCTTGGAAGGGCTGGCGGGTAATAGGTGACAGCCTGTACTCGCCTACCAATCGAGGTTTCAAGCCGTGGGAGCTTCTCTATCTCTCGAACTATCTGACGATGGCTCGTTATTGGCAAGCTGACTATGCCAAGCGTTCTGAACAGTGTCAAGGTGCGGTCCGTATAGACGCGCCTGACTATTCCGGCCTGCGACTGGTGAAAGGGGGTAAGTCATGATTCTACTATTGATCGGCGACAGATCTGCGGATCTGGGGTGCATCAGACGTGCCCGATCGGCTGCTGCGGTTTCGAGTACCGTGCACCTGTGCGCATGCGTGCGTGCGCATGGGTGCTCGGAGCGCAGAAACTGCGGCACACCTTCGGGGTATGGGGTGCAAACCCCATGGAGGCCAGCGGCAAGGGCTGTCCTGCGTCTTATTTCGCGTGAACTGGCATCCAGTGTCCAGCAAACGCTATCCGCGCCCTGTAGACGGGTTTTATTGCGTTCTTGGCGTATAGGTGTTCGTTGCTTGACACTGCTGCGCCTGCGCTGTAATCTGGGGGTTCTGGCTGGCTATTCTTGCCGCCTTTCTAGCGTCTGCAGGTCCTTTTTCTCCGGTTTTTTTGCTGAAATAACAAACCCCCGAATTTTTGCGGAGGGATGTAGTAGCACCCTCCGAGAGTCCCGTTTACGAGACTTTTTCATGCATGGCTACTATTCCGCGGGTTTGTCGTTTCTCTCCCCTCTTCCGTCTGTGATTCGAGGTGCTTGCCATGTCTGAAGCGCCCGCTGTTACTACTCTTACCGTTGAACAAGCCGCGCAATATCTCGGCGTTTCTACGCGTCGGGTTCGCCAGCTGCTGCAGGATAGGCGGCTGGCCGGACAACTCCAGGGCAGGTTCTGGGCGGTGGTCTGGCCTATTCAGTATACCTTGGCCAAGCGCGGCCCCCTTCTTAGCATCGCCCGTGATAGTGGCCAGCCTCGGCCGAAACGCACTCGGCGGCTGAAAGTGACGGAAGGCTAAACCAATGATGGCAATCAATCCCAAGACAGGAGGTGTGCAAATTCTTCACTGGCTGATAACCAATCCAAAACAGTTTTACATAATGCAATCTGAAACCGACTTTTTGCACTTGAATCGCTATACATTATGCGAAGTTAAAGGCAGTGCTGAAAATGCTCAAAAATGAGCGATACTTTACGTGTAACTGGACACGTAAAGTTTTCTGGAAGCCCCGTCTGACCGCATAAACGAGTCTCACCCCTCGCAAGAAAACCCGCCCGAACCGCGCACCGTGGTGCGCTGATTTGGCGGGTTTTATCTCCCCCTTTTCGGAAAAGTTTTCCATCGGTTTTTTGATGATGGCACAAGTAAGTCGCTAACTTTACGATGGAGAGACTTTTTTATTGATTGCCAATTTGCGCAATTCGTTAAGCCAGAGTACTGAACTGGCAACGATTCCGCAGATTAACCAGTCGCCAGCAGTAAGACTGGTTGTGCCGAAAGCTTCTTGCAGGAACGGCAGGTAGATCACCAAAGCCTGCATCAAAAGTGAAAGCACGACAGCTCCCCATAACCACTTGTTTGAAAACAGCCCGACGAATGCACTGTGCTCATCTGAGCGTGCGTTGAACACCGTGAACAACGAAAAGAAAACCAGTGTAGTAAAAGCCATGGTCTGCGCATAGCGCATGTCGCCGGTGCCTTCGATCAGGCCGCCCGGTAGTGAGGCGTCGAGTACGAGTAGCGTACCGATTGCTGTAATGATTCCGATGAAGAAGATACCAGCCCACATGCGCCTGGTGATTACGCCTTCATCACGTGGGCGCGGCTGATCTGTCATGGCATCAGGGTCGGCAGGATCAATCCCTAGTGCGAGCGCAGGTGCTCCATCGGTGACCATGTTGACCCAGAGGATCTGCGTCGCCAGTAGCGGCAATGCAACACCGCTCGTGCCGACGGGCACCAACCCGATAATGTCCGCCAGCAATACGCCAAAGAACATGGTCAGCACCTCACCCATATTTGACGAGAGCAGGTAACGCAGGAATTTCCTGATATTCGAGAAGATGGCGCGCCCTTCTTCAACTGCTGCGACAATTGAGGAGAAGTTGTCGTCCGCCAGCACGATATCTGCAGCTTCTCTCGACACATCCGTACCAGTGATGCCCATGGCCACACCGATATCAGCCGATTTGAGCGCTGGCGCATCGTTCACGCCGTCGCCAGTCATCGCAACGATTGCGCCATCGTGCTGCAAGGCTTTGACAATACGCAGCTTGTGCTCCGGGTTGACCCTGGCAAAAACCGAGACTTTCTGGATAGCGCGTCTGAATACCTCGTCCGGCATTTTATCGATCTCGGCACCTGTGATAGCGCATTCCTCATCTGTGATGCCAAGTTCTGCACCGATAATTGCGGCAGTCACCGGGTGGTCGCCGGTGATCATGATGGGGCGTATCCCTGCTGCTCTTGCC
>JAEWTK010000179.1 GCA_023459535.1 Pseudomonadota bacterium | reverse complement strand
ACCGCGTACCGAGCGCGTGCCTGTGGCATACATGTTCTCGAACCACCAGCCCTGCTCCTTCAGTTTTTCCAGCTCGGGCGTCACCGGCACACCGCCAAGAGACTCGACAAAAGTCGCACCCATGCTTTCTTCCAGGATGATGACCAGATTGAGCGGCTTGGACCGCGACCGGCTCGGCTCATGCCGGCGCATGGTCGGCGCCTCGGCATCGACATCGCTATGTCTGCCGTCACCATGCGCGTCATCGTATTCAGCGAACATCTCCTCGACCGTCAGCTTGCCGTACATATCGGCCGATTTTTTCTCGTGCTTGAGGTTGTAGATGGCGTACAGCACTGACCAGGCCGAGTTCAGGATCAGGCTGTTGACCAGGTTGTCGGTAGTCAGCGCGAAGGTGGTCGGATTGGCTGGCCGGTGGCCAAAGCTGGAACGGATGACCAATGCCAGCACCAGCAGGATAGGCAGCCAGGTCAGCAGCGTCAGCAGCGGACTCCAGAGCGGCGGGAGTTCCAGCCACGGTTCGGTATATTCGGACAGCAACACGATGACCACGGCCAGGAGTCCCAGCACGCTGACGACATGCACGCGGAAGCCTCTCCACAACATGGAGCAGACTTCTTTCGGATATTTCAGGTATTCGACGAACAGACGGTTCGGCCGCACATCGTATTCGGCCACGAAGCCGGGCGTGGCGGCCTCCATGAACAACAGAAAGGCGACAGCGCCGACCACCCAAAAGGCAGTGAACCCCTGCCACACGTCCCACAATGCGGGGATGACCGACAGCGGCGCAAACAGCGCCGGAATGAAGCATATCTGCGCGAGCTGGATGGCATCTACCCGAGCGCCCTGCAACAGGCAAGTCAACCACATGTCATGAGCGGAGATGCGTTGCCGCTGCCAGAGCATGAGTCCAAGGCGAGAGACGATCAGCACGACGAAACCGCCGATGGCCAGCATCACCAGCGGGGCATAAGGTCCGAGCCAGGAGAAAGGCTGCCATGCCGCTGTGAAAGCGACTTCAACCGGTTGGGGTAGCTCAAACATCAATGAAAGGCTTTCTTCAAAAAAGGCTGATTAACATGCAAGAATCAAATGATGGCAAAAGACCCGATTTTGCTCAAAAAGTTTTTCCACAATGCCTGCCGGAAAATGCTCATTGTTCGCGGACAAGTATGCACAGTCTGGCATTCAGCACCATGTTTTCCAACACCAGCCGCACCAGCGTCGCCGCCATGATCAGTTCGCGGTCACTGATGCCCATCTGATCCCAGCCCTGCACCATCTCGGCGACATTGAGGCAGGCCAGTTTGCGCAGGTCATCCGCATCGAATGGCAGCCCCGTATAGTCAATCGGATCTTCCTTTTCGACTTCCGCCAGCAATTCATAGAGTTGTTCCGGTTTCATGCTTCCAGTATGCCACGGTATGGAAACGGACCGAAGTCCTGGCGTTGCGGGATCGGCGAGCTTGTTCACGCCGGGTACGATGAACGTTACAATGCCATGGAACCTCAAACTCCAGAGTGTGGAGCGCATGGCACTTTGTCCTACATGGTATCAACTGCACTTTCATCAATCGATTGGAGAACATCATGTCCAGCCATACCTACAAGATCATCGAACTCGTCGGCTCATCCACCATTGGTACTGACGATGCAATCAACAACGCCATTGCCAAGGCAGCAAAAACCGTCAAGCACCTTGACTGGTTCGAGGTGATCGAGACACGCGGCCATATCGTTGGCGACAAGGTCGCGCACTATCAGGTCGTCATGAAGGTCGGTTTCAGAATCGAGGATTGAAACGGCGGATTCTGCCGCCATATACCATCTGCCACTCACGATGGTACGGACGTGATGGCCATGTGCCATCACGTCCTGAATTTCGTCCGGGAATAGCTGTCCATAGGCGCAGCACATGCATATTGTTTTTGATATCATGGCGCGCATATCGGATCGGCCGATTTATTGCAGTTTTCTAATTTTGGAGAGTTTTGAATGAAACGGATTTTTCTGTTTTTGGTGACCAACATCGCCATCATGCTGGTGCTCGGCATCATCATCACGGTGTTCGGCTTGGGCAATGTGCTGGATGAGCAAGGTATCGGGCTCGATCTTGGCTCGTTGCTGGTATTGTCGGCCGTAGTCGGCATGACCGGTTCGTTCATCTCGCTCGCGATGTCGAAGTTTCTGGCGAAGCAAAGTACTGGTGCACAGGTGATCGAAAATCCGCGCACCGAGGTGGAGCAGTGGCTGGTCAGCACCGTGCAGAGGCAGGCCCAGGCCGCCGGCATCGGCATGCCGGAGGTGGCTATCTATGATTCACCGGACATGAACGCCTTCGCCACCGGCATGTTCCGCGACAGCGCACTGGTCGCCGTCAGCACCGGCCTGTTGCGCAGCATGAAACGCGAAGAGGTGGAAGCCGTGCTTGCGCACGAAGTGAGCCACGTTGCCAATGGCGACATGGTAACCCTGGCGCTGATCCAGGGCGTGGTAAACACCTTTGTCTTCTTCCTGTCCCGCGTCATCGGTCATGTGGTTGATCGCGTAGTATTCAAGACTGAGCGTGGTCATGGCCCGGCCTACTGGATCACGGCCATCATCGCGCAGGTGGTACTGGGCATCCTCGCCAGCGCCATCGTCATGTGGTTCAGCCGTCAGCGCGAATATCGTGCCGATGCCGGCGGTGCCGCACTGGCCGGCAAAGCCAGCATGATCGCTGCACTGGAACGCCTGCAGCAATCCATCAGCCAGCCACATTTGCCGGAACAGTTGGAAGCCTTCGGCATCTCCGGCGGCATGGGCAGCGGCATCAAGCGCCTGTTCATGAGCCATCCTCCGTTGAGCGAACGTATCGAGGTATTGAAGAGCCTATAAGCTTCACAAGTCTGGCAGATGCAAAAAGGCACACCATAACGGTGTGCCTTTTTATTTATATGGCGATCTAGTTACGGCCACACTCGGCATCAGGGGCGGCACTTATAGATGTCAAACGTGCGCTCGCCGAACCTGGCCGACTCCTTGCGTACCAGCGTATCCGCACCTTCGTCGACCGCACTGTTGCGCGCCAGTTGTAGCAGATTGGCTTCCACCGCCTCGACACTGCGCGTGACGAAACCGACCTTGGTCAGCACGCTGACCGTAACCTTGCCGCGTGATTCGCAGGCAGCAACCTGATTGGCGTCCGCCAGGGACACGCGGTCAGAGCCCTGACGTATTTCGACCATCTTGCTGGCACAGCCGGCAACAGTCATCGTTAAAACCATCGTTGATAGTATCTTTCTGTAAGCTTTCATCATCCCTCCAGGACAAGTTAAATCATTCATTTAAAGGGCAAATAACTCAGCTTTTGCCTCCTAAAAAACCAATAATTTGCTCTTTTATAAATCTGTTCTTCTTAATTTCATCCACTCCGTTGCATGAACGATAATTTAAGTGCAATATGAAAATATGCATTCCAACCTTACCCGATTCGTTACGACATTTGCCATACTAATCTGCCTTCCAATACAGGGAATGGCGGCAGTTGTGATGCCTGCGTGCCAAGCACATGGGCAGAAATTGGAAATGCATACCATCATAAACGAATCAGATGCAAATTCTGATTTTGTGCACCATCAGGTCCAATTATCCTCGAACTGCAACCAACATCACACCGACGGTCATCAAACCAAGAGTTCTCCTTGCGACAAGTGCTTCTTTTGCTACTTAAGCACTACACAAGCGGTCATTCCATTGATCATCAGCATTGTTGATGTAATTAGTGCTGTCATCATAGCTGCCGCTCCATCGGCAGTAGTCCCTGACGCAATCTTCGTATCACTTTACCACCCGCCTCGATCGACTCCAGCCTAGTGCTGAAGGTCGCTTAGCCTTCAGGGCATAAACACGTTCAGAGCGACAGCTCAGGATACTGCCCACCGAGATACCGACCTCAGTACATTCTGGCCATCAATGGTTTCGTTCGATGTTTGATGTTTGATGTTTGGCTGACACGCATTCAACGCTAGTTCGCAAGTTCCAAATCACTCGACGCAATTGAAACCACTTCCAAGGAATGCTGTAGCAGAGGAGGGGCAATGTCTCAGTCTATTCATCAAAACACTACCCGCACGGAGTATGCCGTCAGCTGTGTCATGCGTATCAGGATCAGTCA
Organism: Pseudomonadota bacterium; assembly: GCA_023459535.1. GTDB lineage: Bacteria > Pseudomonadota > Gammaproteobacteria > Burkholderiales > Methylophilaceae > UBA6140. Next base: position 3,929 of record JAEWTK010000179.1, on the reverse strand, counting down.
TGTTCCAGATGCCACGAGCATTGCGCAGTACTTCCAAGGGGAATACCTGTAAATTTTCAAACGAATAAGGAATATTGATCATGAAAAAACAAACGATTCACAAAATGATTGCCACCATCGCCGCCTGTAGCATCGGTGTCATTTCGCTTTCCGCAATCGCTGGCCAAGATGAGTTCCAGCGTCAGATGACTCAACAAGTTCTGAAGGCAAAGCAAAAGCTGAAACAGGCTGAAGCCGCCAAGGGTTCTGAGCGCCATAAATTAATGGACGAACATATGAAAATGATGAAGGAAACCATGGAACATATGCAATCCATGAAACCCAGGACGGACATGTCGATGGATGAACACAGGGACTGGATGTATGAGCACCAGAAACTCATGGACGACATGATGAGCCAGATGATGGAAGGACATCACATGATGATGAACATGGACTGCATGCCCATGACGGAATCTGGCGACAAGCACCAACACTAGCCGGAATACCGGGCAGGCTTGGCCCTGCCCGCGGACTGGTTTTTATCGAACAATATAGGAAAACAAATGCCTGAAATAATCCCTAACTGGCACCCAATGCTGGTGCATTTCCCGATAGCACTGATCAGCCTGTCAGCTTTATTTCATCTGGCGGCAAGGCTCACCAGGGGCAATCCTTGTTCTGTCCACTGTGCCACCCTTGCCCATACGACCTTGTGGATTGGGGCTTTGTCAGCATTTTTTGCGGTCTACTTCGGTTGGCAGGCATTTAACAGCGTTGACCATGATGATGCCAGTCATGTTGCCATGTTGATACACCGCGACTGGGCACTAGGAACTCTGGCAGGATTGGCAATCCTTGCAGGCTGGGACCTTTGGCGCAACAAGGTGGATTCACTCCCTGTATGGTGGTTTGTCGGCGCAATCATAGTCGCGTGGGGTTTGGTTGCTACTACAGCCTGGCATGGCGGGGAGTTGGTCTATCGGCATGGACTTGGCGTGATGTCTTTGCCGAAAGTAGAGGTGCTGGAGCATTTGCAGGGCCACGATCATGTTATGCACGAAGATGAAGATAACGTTCGGTCGCAGGCCATACCTGATACTCCGCCACAGAACCACTCACAACACAAGCATTCGCATTAAGTTTAAAAGGAAACAATCATGAAATACTGGAAGCAACTTTTTATTTCCTTGATGCTGCTCAATTCAGCCGTTGCCATGGGCGGACCGGCCGTCACCCTATATAAAAGCCCGACCTGCAGTTGTTGCGAGAAATATGTCGATTATCTGCGGCAGAGCGGCTTTGTGGTTAATGCTATCAATCAGAACGATATGAATAGTATCAAGAAACGTTACGGCGTTACACTGGTTTCCAGTTGCCATACGGCACTGATTAATGGCCATGTGCTTGAGGGTCACGTACCTGTAGCTGCCTTCAACAAAATCCTTGAAGCAAAGCCGGCAATTATAGGCATTAGTGTGCCTGGCATGCCGATGAATTCGCCTGGAATGGGCGAAATGGAAAAGGGCACGCTGACGGTATATAGCATTCCCAAGGGGAAAGCGGCACTTAAGGTGTTTTCGGTCGAATGAGGGCATGACATGGAACATCAGACACATTGGGGAAAGATTTTACAGGACAAAGCGGCCGACGCAATTAACTGGAGTTGTCCGCATCTCGAACAATCACTGGCACTCATTCATTGCTGGTAAAGTCAAGAAAGAACAGGCAGGACTCAATAATGAAAAGGAGAATAGATCATGGACACACTCAACCCTTGGCGGGTCGGTAGTGCAACGGCACTGACCGCCGTAATTATTAGTGCTGTATGCGCATTGGCGATTTATCTGTACCCGCAAGCTACGGTCGACTTCGTCAACTCATGGACGCACATTGACATAAGCACACTTATCGTTGAAAGACCCATGACTTTAGCGGGTTTGGCCTTAGGGCTGTTCAATATCGCTCTGACCGGTTTTCTAATCGGTGCCCTTTTTGCAGGGTGCTACAACCTAATAAAAACATCATGATTCCGTTTCAATATGTCTGGCTTGTGTGGGCGTTGCTATTCCTGATTCCATGGATTGTGCTGTTTATCGCATTTCCTACTCGCCGCAAGACCATGTGGCGCATCAGCTTGGCGACCACTCCTTTCGGTCTGACCGAGCCGCTGTTTGTTCCGGAATACTGGAATCCGCCTACACTTTTTGATTTTGCACAGAGAACCGGTTTCGATCTGGAAAGCCTGATTTTTGTCTTCGGCATCAGTGGCGTAGGTTCCGTGCTCTATTCCATCCTCACTCACCGCAGCGATATTGGCGTCCCTGAACCAGAAAAACATCTACCCTTGCACCGCCATCACTACAAGGCTCTCTTCTCGCCTGTAGTCGTTTTTCTGGCGCTGTATTTCCTACCGTGGAGCCCGATCTATCCTGCCATTATCGCAATGGCAGTGGGGGCAATAGCGACCACTGCCTGCCGCCCTGACCTGAAAGCCAAGACCTGGATCGGGGGGCTTCTGTTTCTCATTTACTACTCAGTCTTTTTTATCGCTCTGATAGTGAGCACACCCGGTTATATCGAAAGTGTGTGGGACCTGACGGCACTTACCGGAATTCAGTTGCTCGGTATCCCGCTGGAGGAGTTACTTTTCGCCTTTACCTTTGGCATGTATTGGGCTGGCGTCTATGAACATCTCATGTGGCGACAACTCATGCCAGCGCAACTTAACGCAAGGAGTAATAAATGATGCATAAACATGATTCGCATAATGCTGACTTGCAACAATCAAAGGCAAAATGGGTGTTCATTGCCTTCTTTCTAATCGCTGGATATTTTCTCGTTACAGAGCATAAGGCACACCTCTTCGGTTGGCTATCAGCATATGGGATATGGTTATTATTGCTCGCCTGTCCCTTGATGCACATATTCATGCATGGCGGCCATGGCCATGGAAGTCATGGGCCAGGCAACGCATCGAACGAATCAAACAAGGAGAGATGAAAATGAATCACTCAACAGATTCCGGTTATGGCTTGTGGTCTTTGGTGATCATTAATTCCCTGGTATTCATCATTTTTGCTTTCAGTTTCGCAAAACCACAGAACAAGCGCGACTGGCGCTCGTTCGGTGCTTTCTCAGCCTTTATGATCGCGCTGTTTACCGAAATGTACGGCTACCCACTCACAATTTACTTACTTTCCGGCTGGCTTTCGACGCGATTCCCCGGAATCGACTGGTTATCTCATGATGCAGGCCACTTGCTGGAGATAATGTTTGGTTGGGAGGCAAATCCACATTTTGGGCCTTTTCACATCGCAAGTATCGTTCTTATTGGTGCAGGCTTCTGGTTGCTCGCCTCGGCTTGGCAGGGGCTCTACACTGCGCAACGTGCACATAGCCTTGCAACAACAGGGCCTTATGCGCATATTCGCCACCCTCAATACATGGGGTTCATATTAATCATGTTCGGCTTTCTATTGCAGTGGCCGACCCTGCTTACACTCGTTATGTTCCCGATTCTCGTATTCATGTACATACGTCTCGCCAAACGAGAAGAGAGAGAAGCACGCACGGAATTTGGGGATGCTTACACCAGCTACGAGACAATGACACCTGCATTTTTCCCAAAGCTTATCAGGTAAACACATACATAACATTTCATTAAAATTGGCTCCAACTCAATAATTCAAGAAGGGATACCTTCATGCAAACAGAAAAACTGAAAGTAACAGGAATGACTTGCGGCGGCTGCAGCCACCGTGTGGGCTCTGCACTTAAAGAAATTAACGGAGTTAATAGCGTGAATGTGTCGCTTGGCACCGGCGAGGCCACCGTGGAATTCGACGAAAAATTGACGTCACTCGATCAATTGAAATTGGCAGTGCAACATGCAGGATATGGGATTGAAAGCGCGACCTCATCTCTCAATCCCAAGGGCAAAGGTGGGT
>JAEWTK010000178.1 GCA_023459535.1 Pseudomonadota bacterium | reverse complement strand
GACCAGCAGCTGCCTTCCGGTACAGAAGCTGCACCGACACCTGAATCCGTGACGGTGAAGCCGGTTGATAGCGAACCGATCGCAGCTCCTGTTGAACTTCCTGTAGAGGAAGCGCCCGCAGCTCCAGCTCCAGCTCCAGCTCCAGCTCCAGCTCCAGCTCCAGCTCCAGCTCCAGCTCCAGCGACACCGCCGGTTGGTGATGAAGCTGCCGGCGATGAGATGATGCTGAGAATGGATCGCAGCATCAACCTGCCGTTGCAGGATGCCGATCCCGGTAATGTCTCGAATCCTTCGCAGGCGCCGGATGCGGATTTGCCTTCGGAAGCCTCACCCGATTTCTTCGAGCGCATGCTGGAAAAGATCGGGTTCTAAATCTTTCAGTGGAGGCTCACCTGCCGAAGGCGGGTGATGCCGTAGCTAAAAGATCGGGTTCTGATGGTTTATGGATATTGTCAAAACTGGCTGATTGGGAAATGAAATGTTGAAAGTTGTGATTGCCGGTGCTTCCGGACGTATGGGCCAAGCGTTACTGGAAGGTATCTTTGCTGACGACGATCTGCAGTTGCATGGTGCGATTGATCGAGTTGACAGTCCGCGCATCGGACATGATGCAGGCGAGCAGTTCGGGCGTGTCACGGGCGTGAAAATTACGGCTGACGTTGCTTCAGCCTTGGCTGGTGCTGATGTGCTGGTCGATTTCACCCGCCCTGAAGCCAGCATGGAATATCTTGCCATCTGTGAAAGAGCCGGTATCAAGCTGGTGTTGGGTACGACTGGCTTTAGTGCCGAACAGAAGCAGCAGATCGCAGCTGCTGCTCAAAAGATCGCCGTTGTATTCGCACCAAACATGAGCGTGGGTGTCACGTTGTTGATCAATCTGGTACAGGCTGCAGCGAAAGTGCTGGCTGATGGCTACGATGTCGAAATCATCGAAGCCCATCATCGACACAAGGTCGATGCACCTTCCGGCACCGCCCTGCGCTTGGGCGAAGCAGCGGCCAGCGCGCTGGGGCGCGACCTGCAGACTTGTGCGGTGTATGGCCGTGAGGGTGTTACCGGTGAGCGTGATGCCAATACCATCGGGTTTGCTACGGTGCGAGGCGGCGATGTGGTCGGTGACCATACGGTGTTGTTTGCCGGCATCGGTGAGCGCGTGGAATTGACACACAAGGCCAGCAGTCGTGCCACTTTTGCGCTGGGTGCCTTGCGCGCGGCCAAGTATCTGGCTGACAGGCAAAGCGGGCTGTTCGATATGCAGGATGTGCTCGGGCTGAAATAATAGCGGCTTTCTAGAAGTGCCGAAAGAATCTTCGTTGAAGCGGAGATTGCTTTCAGCTATAATTCACATAAATTCTGAAGCGGGAAGAGTGCACACTCCTCCCGCTTTGCACATCCGCTTCCCGGCTTGGTCGTCTGGCCAGAAGTTAAATACTTACAAGGAGTTATGAATTGCCACAAACCCTGCCAGCCATGCAAGCTGCAATCTTGGTTCTCGCAGACGGGACAGTGTTTAAGGGCATTTCAATGGGGGCTTCAGGTCATACCGTAGGCGAGGTGGTTTTCAACACCTCCATGACCGGCTACCAGGAAATTCTCACCGACCCTTCCTATACCAAACAGATTGTTACGCTGACTTATCCGCATATCGGTAACACCGGCGTTAACAGCGAGGATGTTGAGTCCGGCAAGATATACGCCAGCGGCCTGATTATCCGTGACTTGCCGCTGGTGCATAGCAACTGGCGCGCCGAACAAAGTCTTTCCGACTACCTGGTTGCCAATAACGTGGTCGGTATCTCGGATATCGATACACGCAAGCTGACCCGCATTTTGCGTGAAAAAGGCGCACAGTCCGGCTGCATCATGGCTGGCGAGATTGACGAAGCCAAGGCGCTGGAGCTGGCTCGAGGCTTCCCGGGCCTGTCCGGTATGGATCTGGCCAAAGTGGTCAGTACCGAAAAGCCTTATGTCTTTGAAGATGGTGAATGGGTGCTGGGTCAGGGCTATTCAAAGCCGGCTAATGCAAAATTCAATGTGGTGGCCTTCGATTACGGCGTCAAGCGCAACATCCTGCGCATGCTGGTTGAGCGTGGCTGCAAAGTGACCGTGCTGCCGGCGCAAGCAACGGCAGAGGACGCGTTGGCTTTGAAGCCGGACGGCATCTTCCTTTCCAATGGTCCTGGCGATCCGGAACCTTGCGATTACGCCATCAAGGCCATCAGCACACTGGTTGAGACCGGTGTTCCGGTGTTCGGCATCTGCCTTGGCCATCAGTTGCTGGGCCTCGCCAGTGGCGCGAAAACCATGAAGATGAAATTCGGCCATCATGGCGCCAATCATCCGGTGCAGGACTTGGACAACCAGCGCGTCTATATCACCAGTCAGAATCACGGTTTCGCCGTCGATCCTGCAACGCTGCCGGCCAACGTGCGCACCACGCATGTCTCCCTGTTCGACGGCAGCCTGCAGGGCATCGCGCGCACCGACAAACCGGCATTCAGCTTCCAGGGCCACCCTGAAGCGAGCCCGGGTCCGCACGAACTGAGTTACCTATTCGATCGCTTTGTCGATCTCATGCAGCAGCATCAGCATTAAGTTACGAAAAATTATGGCAAAACGTACAGACATTCAAAGCATTCTGATTATCGGCGCTGGCCCGATTGTCATCGGTCAGGCCTGCGAGTTCGATTATTCAGGCGCACAGGCCTGCAAGGCGCTGCGCGAGGAGGGCTACCGCGTCATTCTGGTCAACTCGAATCCGGCCACCATTATGACCGACCCGGAGATGGCAGATGCCACCTATATCGAGCCGATCACCTGGCAGATGGTGGAGAAGATCATCGAGAAAGAGCGTCCGGATGCGCTGCTACCGAC
>JAEWTK010000177.1 GCA_023459535.1 Pseudomonadota bacterium | reverse complement strand
CGGCTGCAGCAGGCACGCGTGGCCGATGGTCTGGGCATGCTGGTTGAACAGGCGGCCGAATCATTCTTTCTGTGGCGCGGAGTCAGGCCGTTGACGGCGCCGGTCATCGCGGCATTCAGGGCATAGTTTCAATGAGCATCAAGGCCTGGGTCTGGCGCGGTCTGCTCGGGCTGTTGCTACTGATTCTGTTGTATCAGCTCTGGATATTCCTGCATATCTGTTACTGGGTGCATCAGAACCCGGCTTCGACCGCTTTCATGCGGGATCGTCTGCAACAGCTGCAAAAGGAAAACCCTGAAGCTAGGCTCAAGCATCAGTGGGTGGATTATCAGCATATCTCGGTCAATTTGAAGCGTGCCGTGGTTGCTGCAGAGGACTCCAAGTTCGCGCAGCATGAAGGTTTTGATTGGGACGGAATCCAGCAGGCCTACGAAAAGAATCTGAAAAAAGGCAGGCTGGTGGCGGGCGGTTCGACCATCAGTCAGCAATTGGCCAAGAACCTGTTCCTGTCCTCGCAGCGCACACCCTGGCGCAAGTTGCAGGAAGCGGTCATTACGCTGATGCTGGAAAAGATGATGAGCAAGCGCCGCATCCTGGAAATCTATCTGAACGTCATCGAGTGGGGTAATGGCGTGTTCGGGGCCGATGCGGCTGCGAGGCATTATTACGGCACAAGCGCACGCCATTTATCCAGTTATCAGGCCGCTAGAATGGCGGCCATGATTCCCAATCCGCGTTTCTACGATAAACATCGCTCGACGCGTTTTCTGAACCGCAAGACCGGTACCATACAGTCGCGCATGCGTCTGGTGGAGGTGCCAAAATAATGCGGATTGATATGGGGAGTTAATCGATGGAATGGCTCTGGTTGGTGGTGCTGTTACTGGTCGTGCTCGGTGTGCTCGGCATGGCATTGCCGGCGCTGCCCGGCGTGCCGCTACTGTTTGCCGGCTTGTTGCTTGGCGCTTGGATCGACGATTTCGTGCTGGTCAGCGTGACGACCGTGATTGTCATCGGCGTGTTGGCGATGATTGCCTGGATTTTTGATATTGTCGCTTCGCTGCTGACAACCAAATCGGTCGGCGCTAGCCGGGAGGCGCTGATAGGCACCATCGTCGGCGCCTTGCTCGGCATGCCGGCCGGTGTTATCGGCATTATTCTGGGCACGGTGCTGGGGGCGGTGGTTGGAGAACTGATGGCACATCGTGATGCCGGCCGTGCTACCAAGGTCGGCGTGGCGGCCGGTCTTGGTTTTGCGCTGTCGCTGGCGGTCAAGCTGGTGTTTGCCCTGCTGATGCTGGGTATTTTTGCCTACGCCTATTTCTTCTGAAGTTTGCGCATGGGCATGAAGCCTTACAGCATCGGCTTCAGGTATTTACCGGTGTAACTCTTCGGATTCTCTGCCACTTTCTCCGGCGTACCTTCCGCCACCACCATGCCGCCGCCGTCGCCGCCTTCCGGTCCCATGTCGACGATCCAGTCTGCGGTTTTGATCACATCCAGATTGTGTTCGATGATGACGATGGTGTTGCCGTGGTCGCGCAATCGATGGATGACGTCGAGCAGCAATTGAATGTCGGCGAAATGCAGCCCCGTCGTCGGTTCGTCCAGAATGTAGAGTGTGCGGCCGGTGTCGCGCTTGGATAGTTCCAGTGCCAGTTTCACTCGCTGTGCTTCGCCGCCGGACAGGGTGGTAGCGGATTGCCCCAGCGTGATATAACCGAGGCCGACGTCCAGCAGGGTCTGCAGCTTGCGGGCGACAACCGGCACGGCATCGAAAAATACCCGCGCCTGTTCCACCGTCATTTCCAGGATTTCGCGGATGTTCTTGCTCTTGTACTGAATCTCCAGCGTCTCGCGGTTGTAGCGGTGGCCCTTGCAGACGTCGCAAGGCACATAGACATCGGGCAGGAAGTGCATCTCGACACGGATGACGCCGTCGCCCTGACAGGCTTCGCAGCGGCCGCCCTTGACGTTGAATGAGTATCTGCCGGGGCCGTAGCCGCGGGCGCGCGATTCCGGCACACCGGCGAACAGTTCGCGTATCGGTGTGAAAAGGCCGGTGTAGGTTGCCGGGTTGGAGCGGGGTGTGCGGCCGATCGGGCTCTGATCGACATCGACGACCTTGTCGAAGAACGCCAGGCCGTCGATTTCTTCATAAGGCGCCGGTTCGGTTGAACTGGCATAAAGGTGATGTGCTACTGCCCGGTACAGGGTGTCATTGATCAGCGTCGATTTGCCGGAGCCGGACACGCCGGTGACGCAGGTGAGCAGACCAACCGGCAGTTTCAGCGTGACATTCTGCAGGTTGTTGCCGCTGGCGCCTGACATCGTCAGCCAGTGTGCGGGATCTGCATGATGGCGTTTCTTCGGTATTGCGATGACTTTCTTGCCGCTCAGGTATTGACCAGTGAGTGAGTCCTTGTTTTTCTGGATTTCGGCAGGGGTGCCGCTGGCCACGATATGTCCGCCGTGTTCGCCCGCCCCTGGACCGATATCCACCACATAATCCGCGGCCAGAATGGCATCTTGGTCATGTTCGACGACGATCACCGTGTTGCCGATGTCGCGCAGGCGCATCAGGGTTTCCAACAGGCGGTCGTTGTCGCGCTGGTGTAGACCGATGGAAGGTTCATCCAGCACATACATGACGCCGGTCAGGCCTGAGCCGATCTGCGAGGCCAGACGAATGCGCTGCGCTTCGCCGCCGGACAGCGTCTCGGCCGAGCGTGACAGCGACAGGTATTCAAGGCCGACATTGGTCAGGAACTTGAGGCGGCTGCTGATCTCCTTGACGATTTTGTCGGCGATGGCCAGCTTCTGACCCGTTAATGTCAAGGTTTCAAAGAAAGTGAGTGCCTGCTTCAGTGGAATCTCGCAGACTTCATGGATGTTGCGGTCGCCGACTTTGACGTGCCGGGCTTCGCGCCGTAAACGTGTGCCGCTGCAGTCCGGGCAGGCTTGTGAGTTGAGGTATTTCGCCAGTTCCTCACGCACGGTGCTGGAGTCGGTTTCGTGATAACGGCGTTGCAGGTTGTTGAGGATGCCCTCGAAGCTGTGTGTCTTCTGGTAGACCGAGCCGCGTTCGTTCAGGTATTTGAAGGCGATGGCTTCCTTGCCGCTACCGTGCAACAAAATCTGTTGTACGTGCGCAGGCAGTTCCTCGAACGGTGTTTCCAGATCAAAGCCATAATGTGCGCCCAGACTCTGCAGCATCTGGAAATAGAACTGGTTGCGCTTGTCCCAGCCCTTGATGGCACCGGAAGCGAGCGACAGGTGCGGGAAAGCCACCACGCGTTTGGGGTCGAAGAAGCTGATCTGACCGAGGCCGTCGCATTTGGGGCAGGCGCCCATCGGGTTGTTGAATGAGAACAGCCGTGGTTCAAGCTCCGCAAGTGAGTAGTCACATACCGGGCAGGAGAACTTGGCGGAGAACAGGTGCTCCTTGCCGCTATCCATTTCTACAGCGAGCGCCTTGCCATCGGCCAGACGCAGGGCGGTTTCGAAGGATTCCGCGATGCGCTGCTTCATGTCGGCGCGTACTTTCAAGCGGTCAACCACGACCTCGACATTGTGCTTGGTGGTTTTAGCCAGCTTGGGTACGGCGTCCAGTTCATAGGTTTCACCGTCGACACGCACGCGCACAAAGCCCTGCGCTTTCAGTTCCTCAAAGAGGTCGACCTGCTCGCCCTTGCGGTTGCTGACCACCGGCGCGACGATCATGAGCTTGGTTTCTTCCGGCAGGCTCAGCACGCTGTCAACCATCTGCGAGACGGTTTGCGCTTCGAGCTTGATGCCGTGTTCCGGGCATTCAGGATCGCCGGCGCGGGCATAGAGCAGGCGCAGGTAATCGTGGATTTCGGTGACGGTGCCGACCGTGGAACGCGGGTTGTGCGAGGTGGATTTCTGCTCGATGGAGATGGCTGGTGATAGGCCTTCGATCAAGTCGACATCCGGTTTGTCCATACGTGCCAGAAACTGGCGGGCGTAGGCGGAAAGAGATTCGACATAACGGCGCTGGCCTTCTGCATAGAGCGTATCGAATGCCAGGGAGGACTTACCGGAGCCGGAAAGACCGGTAATCACAATCATCTTGTTGCGTGGCAAATCCAGCGAAACATTTTTCAGGTTGTGGGTGCGAGCACCGCGAATGCGAATGAAATCCATGAGTGTCTGACGGGCAGTGAGCTAACCTGATAATATACGCAATTTTCACCACTCTACTCAATCAATTTTCCATGCTTCAGTCAGAACGTATGTCCGCACTTGAAGTGCGGGCCAGTATGAGCCTTGCTTCCATCTATGGATTGCGCATGCTGGGCATGTTCCTCATCCTGCCGATATTCTCCATTTATGCAGAAACCCTGCCGGGCGGCGAAAACCATCTGCTGATCGGGCTTGCACTCGGTGCCTATGGTCTTACGCAGGCCATGTTCCAGCTGCCGTTCGGCATGGCCTCGGACCGCTTTGGCCGCAAGCGCATGATCTACATCGGGCTGGTGCTATTGGTCATCGGCAGCCTGATCGCGGCCTTTGCCACGGACCTGACCACGGTCATTATCGGCCGGGCGATCCAGGGTGCAGGGGCGGTCTCCGCCGTGGTGACGGCGCTGGTGGCGGACCTGACGCGCGAGGAGCATCGCACCAAGGCGATGGCCATGATAGGCGGCACCATCGGCATTACTTTTGCCCTTTCGCTGATTCTCGGCCCGGCCCTGAACCAGTGGATCGGTATCCCCGGCATCTTCATGCTGACCGGCGTGCTGGCGGTGCTGGCGATACTGGATGTCAAATACCTGGTGCCGGACCCGGTCGTCAGCCGTTTCCACTCGGATGCAGAAGCCGCGCCGAACAAGCTCAAGGATGTGATGAAAGACATGCAGCTGATGCGGCTCAATTTCGGCATCTTTGCCCTGCATGCGGCACAAATGGCCATGTTCGTCGTCGTGCCTTTTGCCATCAAGCAGACCAGCGGCATGAGCGAGAACGATCATTGGCTGATCTATCTGCCAATCATGGTGCTGTCCTTTGCGCTGATGGTACCGGCGATTATCTATGGCGAAAAGAAAGCCCGGCTGAAGCAAGTCTTTGTCGGCGCGATTGCTATCATGCTGGCGGCGCAGCTGCTGTTTGCCGGTTCCATCGATGCGTTCTGGGGCATCATCATTTCGCTTTCGGTTTATTTCATCGCGTTCAATATTCTGGAGGCGACGCTGCCCTCGATTATTTCCAAACTGGCGCCCGCAGCATCCAAAGGCACGGCGATCGGTGTCTATAACACGGCGCAATCATTGGGTATTTTTGTCGGCGGCGTTGTTGGCGGTTATCTATCGCATTACCATGGCTTTGCCTCGGTTTTTGTATTCTGCAGCGTGCTGATGGCGATGTGGCTGATTGCGGCGCTGAGCATGAAAACACCGCCGGCAGTTAAGAGTAAGATGTACCATCTCGAGGAAATGACGAAAGCCGCTGCCAAAAACCTGTCCACGCGGCTGGGTGCGGTAGCCGGTGTGCGCGAGGCGGTAGTCCTGCCGGATGAAGGTTTGGTTATACTTAAGGTCGATATGCAACAGCGTTATGATGAGGCGGAAGTGTTGCGGCTCATTGCGGCGAATTAGCGAGAATATAGGGAGAAATCATGGCATCAGTGAACAAGGTAATTCTGGTTGGCAACCTCGGGCGCGACCCGGAAGTGCGTTATATGCCAAATGGCGAGGCCGTATGTAATTTCAGCATCGCAACGACAGACAGCTGGAAGGACAAAAGCGGTCAGCGGCAGGAGCGTACCGAGTGGCATAACATTGTCATGTACCGCAAGTTGGCGGAGATCGCCGGTGAATACCTGAAAAAAGGCCGTCCGGTCTATGTTGAAGGCCGCTTGCAGACACGCAAATGGCAAACCAAGGAAGGTCAGGACCGTTACACCACGGAAATCATTGCTGACCAGATGCAGATGTTGGGTGGGCGTGATGGCGGCGGTTCGAATGCCAGTTATGACGATATGAACCAGGATCAGGACGCCGGTGCTCCACCGGCAAGGCAGTCGGCCCCGGCAGCACAGGCCGCCAAGCCGGCTGCCGCTTCGTCATTCGACGAGTTCGATGACGATATTCCGTTCTAGCGGGTACGTTTCAGGGTGGTATTGCCAAAATAGCTGTAAATGAAAACGGAGCCATGGTGTTGGCTCCGTTTTTGTTTGCGTGTCGGGCGCTTCCCTGAGCGACGCCTGCCTAGATCACGAGTGGATTGGCTTGATGATGATGCACGCCTTCCAATGTCACATCCATCCCACCCAGTTTGATGCCGAGTAATTCCAGCAAGGGGTCCAGTAGTACGCGGCCGATTTCACCTAGCAATGGACTAACGAGGGTAGATACGACCGTGTTGATCAATCCGCTCAGTCCTGCTTCACATTGCATACTCCCTATCAGCATTACACATAGTGCGTCGGACTGACTCAAGGCATTCTGCAGGCTGCCGCCGAGCGGGCTGTCGATGGAGGCTTCTTGCGGCAAGTCGTCAGCGACCGGATGATCCACGCTGAAGTCGAGCATTTCGCTGGAGGGCGGCTGCAGTGGCAGATCGAGGCCGATGTCGGCAAGCGGGAGGCCGAGCAGCGCGCTGACACGAGCAGGACCACTGCCTGCCGTATTGGTCAGGGTGATGGCGGCAATCCCCGGTTGAGCGGCGATGCGAACATCGGT
>JAEWTK010000176.1 GCA_023459535.1 Pseudomonadota bacterium | reverse complement strand
GGCCGTTACCGATAAGGTCGTTCCCCGCATAAGTGATGCTGCCGTGAAGATCCAGGTTATCGGTGCGCAGGCTGGCCTTGCCGAATGCCTGCATGACCTTGCTTGGGGAGTTGTTTCGCCAGCCGTCCTCCTCGAAGCGGTTAAGGGCAAAGAAGCCCCCTACACGGCCATTGTTGCCACCGGTGGAAAGCATGACCTGCTTGCGGCCGAAGGAGCCGCCAAGCACCTGGATATCCGTACCGGGGTCGTCGAAGCCGTTCTTGGTGCGCACAGCTATGGCACCACCCAAGGTATTGAGTCCGAACACGGGGTTGGAGCCGGGAAAGACGTCGATACCGGCCAGCGCGTTCATGGGGATCAGATCCCAGTTGACCACATCGCCGAACGGTTCGTTGACGCGGATGCCGTCCATGAAGACCGATAGCCCTTGCGGGGTACCGATCTGCGGGCCGGCAGTAAAGCCGCGGTAGGTGATGTCCATCTGGAAGGGGTTGCCCTGATAGTCATTGACGTTGACGGACTGCAACCGGGAGTTGAGCAGTTCGGCCATGGTCATGGCCTTGGATTCCTTGATCTCCTCGGCCGTAATGCTTTGTACGTTACCGGGGATTTCTTCCCGCGTCAGATTCAGGCCGGGCATGGGGCCGATCTGCTTGAAGCGCGAGGCGCGGACATTGACGACATCGGTGGCGATGGTTTCGCCGAGGTCTGGAAGTGATCCATTCGATGCCGGCAACGGCCGCACCTTATCGAGGAAATAGCCGCCGTGCTGGTCGCTGACGGCTTCCAGCCCGGAACCTTTGAGCAATTCAGAGAAGCCATCCATGATGCCAAATCTACCTTTGAGGCCCCGGGTTTCCTTGCCTTCGACCATGGCAGGCTCAAAGGCTAGCGGTATGCCTGAGGTTTTGGCGAAGCGGTTCAATGCCTGCGTTAAAGAGCCGGCAGGAATATCGTAGGTTTTTATTTGTGATGCGTAGCTTGACGACTCAGCTGCGCTATCAGCCTGCGCATGTGCGTTAACGGCGAGCAAACCGGCAGCGATGGCTGCAGCCACTGCCTTGCCGAGGGTTGGAGATATGGAGGCTTTTCGTGTGCTTTTCATCAGGAATGTCCATTTGGTTTTTTCGTTCTTATTTGCTATGACGAACGAGAATCCGGAAGGGACAGTCTGTGATTGAAATTTTTTGCGCGATCTTCGCCTGCTGCTGTTTCAGCAACAAACAAAAGTCCATCAACGCGGGCGGATATCCACCGTTTCGGCAGAAGGGTGGTCGATGCGGATAGGCAAGAGTTCTGCCAGCATTTCCAACGCTCGGTCAGTATCTTTCAGCGGCAGCACTCCGGAGACGCGCATGTCGGCAATGTCATCCGGGTTGAAGCGGAGACTTCCCTTGCGATAACGCTGAAGTTCGGCCAGTACTTCGGCCAAGGGCCGATCGTCTACTGCCAGGAAGCCCGCAGTCCACCCGGTTGCTGATTCCAGATCGACAGGTTGTGAAGCAAGAATGCTGTCTTTAGTGATTTGCGTGCCTTCGGCTGCGTGCAGGCGCACGCATTGTTTTTCGGCTTTATTGAAGAAGCGCGAAGCGCTGCATGCCTCGACTACCGACTCGACCACGGTAACATCGGTGGCGTCTCCGACACGTTTAACGATGAATTGCGTACCCAGCGCCCTGGCCGTGCCGTGGGCGGTCTCCACAATAAAAGGCTTGGCGGCATTCCCTGCAACTTCAATCAGGATCTCGCCCTGATGCAGGGTAATGCGTCTTTCCGTCTCGCTGAAATCCACATCCATGGCAGTGTAGGTGTTCAGGATGATGCGGCTGTCATCCGCCAGCTCGACCACTTGTTGCTGCCCGACCTCGGTACGGTAATCCGCCAGCATGTAACGCGCCTTATCGGTTTGCACGGCCAACGCGCCAGCTGCAACCAGCACAATACCCAGCGCAACCGAGCCGGCACGCGATTTTCTGCGCTTATCTACTGACTGTGTCGATTGCAGGGCAACCTCCAGCGCCTTCATCGCCGGTGCCGGTTGCAGGCCGTCGAATTTGGCCAGCATCGCCTCCAACTGGGCATAGGCTTCGGCATGCGCCTCGTGCTGGTTGCGCCAGCGCTCGAACTCTGCGCGGTCGGCATCAGCCACATCTTCGGCATGCAATCGCACATGCCAGTAGGCGGCGCGCTCAATAACCTCGGGGGTCGGCTTGAAATCCATTATTAATCAGGGCTGCGCGTCAGTCAGGATTGCGCGTAAGAGGCCATGTAGCAATGCACCATGACCTGCGCAATATATTTCTTCACCATGCTGACGGAGATATTCATGTTCACGGCGATTTCGGAATAGGCCATATTTTCAAGGCGGCTCAACAGGAATGCACGGCGGGCTTTTTCCGGCACGCCTTCCAGCATCTGCGCGATTGCATTCAAGGTCTCGACCGCTTCGCGGTAGTGCTCGGGAGACTGGGCATAAGCTTCGCTTTGAATCAAGGCTAGCGCTTCCAGATAGACCCGTTCAATATTGCGCTTTCGCACCAAGTCAATCATCAGCCGCGTGGCCGTGGTGGTTAGGTAGGCGCGTGGCTCTTGGATATTGGCAATATCGCCTTTTTGCATGATGCGGCAGAAGGTGTCGTGGGTCAGGTCTTCCGCATCCGACCCGCAACCGAGCTTCTTGCGTAGCCAACCGAACAACCAGACATTGTGTGCCCGGTACAGCTCGGCAATTAAAGACTCCCCTCCCAGAACAACGGTGCTCATGGCGCCAGTTTGCAATTCCTGTTGAATCGATATGTTACTCAACTGCCATTCCTCCGACATGATGAGCGGCATCTCCCCAGAAGTTACTCCCTCATGCTTACGCCCAATAAAACCGCGCAGTAGCTCACGGCCAAACGTTTTAACAGACTAAAACCTCGCAGCAAAAACCGCGCCATTATCATCGCAATTAAATAACACTATGTTTTTATTAAGTTATGAATGCGGGATTATTCGAATGAAACGACTTAGCCTGGCTGTATACAGCCAACATATTGGTTGTATACAACCAATAGACTCACGGCCAAGAGTGAGCTCCGGCGACAAGCATAGCCAGATGCAGATAAGGAAGATACGTACGCAGGATAAAGCCAGGACTGTTAAACGCCCCGGCAGCACTGGGTCGAAAGCCTGATCGACCGTATCGGTGATTCAAGGAAATAACAAGCGGCCTTTATGAAATGGCTTTAGCCTATGCCCAGTTCTGCACGCGCGATACGCGCCTGATTCAGGGTGCTTTCCGTATCACGACCCAGCACGGTGAAATGCCCCATCTTGCGGCCCGGCCGCGCTTCATGCTTGCCGTAAAGATGCAATTTGAGATTCGGATGGGCAAAGGATTTGTCCCACGCCGGTTCGGCATCTTTCCAGACATCGCCCAGAATGTTCACCATCACGGCATGACTATGCAAATGACTGTCCCCCAGCGGCAGGCCGGTCAGCGCACGCACCTGCTGCTCGAACTGGTTGGTGACACAGGCATCGATGGTGTAGTGACCTGAATTGTGCGGCCGCGGCGCCATCTCGTTGACCAGCAGTTTGCCGCCGGAAACAAAAAACTCAACGCCAAGCACGCCCACGTAGTCCAATTTTTCTGCAATCTCGGCCGCCAGTGCCTGTGCCTTCGCCTTGATCACTTCGGTCGCGCGCGCCGGTGCAATTGTCACGTCCAGTATGCCGTTCAGATGGCTGTTCTCCGCCAACGGGAAAGCAGAAACCTGTCCCTGCGCATCGCGTGCCAGCACTACCGAAACTTCATAATCCAGTGCCAGCATCTGTTCCAGCACACAGGTCTCATGCTTGAATTGGGCGAACGCCTGTTGCGCTTCCTGCCGGCTTTTCACGCGGGCCTGCCCTTTGCCGTCGTAACCGAAGCGCGCCACCTTGAGCACGGCCGGATAGATTGAACTGTCATCAGCCGGCAAATCATCTTCTGTATTGATCACGACAAATTCACCGACCGGCAATCCTACGTCACGGAAAAACGTCTTCTCTGTCACACGATGCTGGGCAATCGCTACGGCAGACGCACTCGGCCTCACCGTGCAATGCTGTGCCAGTTGTTCCAGTGTGGCGGCCGGCACATTCTCGAATTCCGTCGTTACGGCAGCGCAAGTCTCCGCCAGTTGCTTCAACGCTGATGCGTCATCGTATGCGGCACACAAATGCACATCGGCAATCCTGCCAGCGGGACTGTTTTTATCCGGGTCCAGCACGGTGACCTTGTAGCCCATCTCATGAGCGGCAATGACAAAGAACCGGCCTAGCTGGCCGCCGCCCAGCATGCCGAGCATGGCGGGAGGCAAAATGGCGTTTTTACTCAAGATAACTCCACGAAAAATTCCAAAACCTGGACTTGATACGAAATGATCAGACTACTTATTAGGGCTGCTCGGAAAGCGTCATGGACATGACCTTGTCCGTCTGCGCCGCTCTGAATGCCGCCAGCTTCTGAGCCAGAGCCTTGTCATCATTAGCCAGGATGGATGCCGCAAACAGCCCGGCATTGGCAGCGCCGGCCTCGCCAATGGCGAAGGTCGCAACCGGGATGCCCTTTGGCATCTGCACGATGGAGAGCAGGGAGTCCTGCCCATTCAGATGTTTGGACGGCACCGGCACACCGAGTACCGGCAATGTCGTCTTGGCAGCAACCATGCCCGGCAGGTGGGCTGCGCCGCCCGCGCCGGCAATGATCACCCTGTAGCCGTTGGCGACTGCGCTCTCGGCAAATTCAAACATCAGGTCCGGTGTGCGATGAGCCGATACCACTCTGGCTTCATAAGCAACGCCGAGGTCTGCCAGCATCCGAGCGGCGGCTTTCATCACCGGCCAGTCACTGTCCGAGCCCATAATGATGGCGACTAATGGTTTTTTGTCGGTCATGTTTCGTCCTTTATGACAAGACTACAAGGTTGTCACGGTGTATCAACTCAGGTTCATCGATATAGCCAAGTATCTTTTCTATCTCACTGCTTGGCTTGCGCAAAATGCGTGCAGTTTCAGCGGCATTATAATTGACCAAGCCGCGGGCGATCTCCTTGCCATCAGGGTCGATACAGGCGACGACATCACCACGGTCGAAACTACCCTCGACCCTAGTCACACCTATCGGCAACAGGCTCTTGCCATCTTGCAGTAACGCCTTGCTTGCACCCGCATCCAGCATGACCTTGCCAGCCACGCGCAAATGGTCGGCAAGCCACTGTTTTCTGGCCAGGGTCTTGATCTGTTCGGCATGCAGATGCGTACCTATGCGTTCGCCTGCTGCCAGTCTGAGCAGCACGTCCGGCTCGCGACCAGAGGCAATGATGGTACCAGCACCGCTACGCGCGGCACGCTTGGCCGCCAGCACCTTGGTCAGCATACCGCCGCTGCCGATGGCGCTACCGGCACCGCCCGCCATCTTTTCCAGTGCAGGATTACCCGCAGTCTCGCGTTCGATGAACACGGCGTCGGCATACTTGCGTGGGTCAGCCGAGTACAATCCGGACTGGTCTGTCAGGATCACCAGCACATCGGCTTCGATCAGGTTGGCCACCAGCGAAGCCAGGGTATCGTTATCGCCAAACCGGATTTCATCGGTAACGACCGTATCGTTCTCGTTGATGATGGGGATGACGTTGAGATCAAGCAAGGTGCGCAGGGTGCTGCGCGCATTGAGGTAGCGTTTGCGGTCGGCCAGGTCTTCATGCGTCAACAGCACCTGTGCCGTGTGCAACCCGTGCTGCGAAAAACACGACTCATACATCTGCACCAGGCCCATTTGACCCACGGCTGCCGCTGCCTGCAATTCATTGATGTTGGTTGGGCGCTTCTTCCAGCCCAGCCTTTGCATGCCTTCCGCCACCGCACCGCTGGAAACCAGCACGACTTCGCGCTTCTGTTTCATCAGTTGGCTAATCTGCCCAACCCAGGCCGAAATAGCCGCCTGATCCAAGCCCTGACCATCATTGGTTACCAGGCTGGAACCGACCTTGACGACTAGCGTCTGGGCATCAGTCAGAAGGGAGTTCATCTTGTACGGATTCTTCTTCTATGCGTTTTGTATTGTCCAGATGCTCCATGATGGCGTAGACCAATTCCTTGGTACCTGCGCCACTGATGGCGGAAATGGCGAAGCATGGGCCTTCCCAGCCATAGTCCCGAATGAACTGTTTGACCGTAGCATCCGGATTTTCCAGCATATCGACTTTATTCAGGATCAGCCAACGCGG
>JAEWTK010000175.1 GCA_023459535.1 Pseudomonadota bacterium | reverse complement strand
GTCCTGCTCTTCGTTCTCGCGTGCCCAGAACATGCGGTCCGGTACATATTGTCCCATGCCGGGACGGAACGCGCCCTTCAGGGTCTGCCAAGTATATTCCTGGCCTTCCTGTACGGCTTCCTCCATGGTCAGTCCGTGTGCCATGCAGGCGGCAATGGCCGAGGTCAGGGTGCAGCCGGAGCCGTGATAGCTGCCGGGTAGTCGCTCCCAATTGTAGGACCGAATCAGACCCTGCTCGCCATACAGCGTGTTGATGACTTCCGGGCTGCGTTCGTGCGTGCCTGTGATCAGGACGCATTCCGCACCCATGGCCAGCAGGCGCTGCGCACTTTCATCCAGCGAAGTGTTCTCCACTTCTTCGGTTTCATCGGCAAAGGCGTAGCGGCGAGCTTCAAGGCTGTTGGGCGTGATCAGGGTGGCTTGCGGAAACAGCAGGTCGACCATGGCGGCTTGCATTTCGTCGTTGGCCAGTTCGTCACCGCGGCCGGAGGAAAGGATGGGGTCGATCAGCAGGGGCACGTCCGGGTAGTCGGCCATGATCTCGGCGATCACGGCGATATTCTCGACGCTGCCCAGCATGCCGAGCTTGAAGGCGGAGACCTGGACGTCTTCGAGAATGGTGCGGGCCTGCTCATTCACCCAGTCGGCATCGAATACCATGACGTTCTCGACGCCGAGCGTGTCCTGCGCGGTAATGGCCGTGACGACCGACAATGGGTAGCAGCCGATGCTGGCAAAGGTCAGGATGTCTGCCTGCAGACCTGCGCCGCTGCTTGGATCGGTGGCGGCAAAGGTGAGGACGGTGGGTGGCAGCAAAGTCATAAATGGGCAATCGGTTACGTTTGAGGGATCGGTACTTGATGAGCTCGGAAAGCCATGATTTTGAATCAAGGCCGGCACTGTGACATCAGCAAGTTTGATGTGTTATTTTAACCGAATCGACTCAGTAAAACTAACGAAGGTTTCATCATGAAAACATGGATGTGCACGATTTGCGGCTGGATTTACGACGAGGCAAAGGGCTGGCCGGATGACGGTATCGCCCCGGGAACCCGCTGGGAGGATGTGCCGCCGAACTGGGCCTGTCCCGAATGTGGTGCGCGCAAGGAAGATTTCGAGATGGTGGAGCTTTGAACGTGACGGTCTGGGAAAGCGGCAGTCTGGAGCGGGTGACGGGAATCGAACCCGCGTATCAAGCTTGGGAAGCTGGCGTTCTACCATTGAACTACACCCGCACAGCCGGCATTTTACGCGGTCGGTCCGGCTGCTAGCAAACTAAAGCGATAAAAGCCTGCTGATAAATTGTAAAAGCAGGCCTTTGATCGGCGTGAACGTCTTTATGGCGCCGTGCGTCGGCTGACGCTGACGGCATAAGCGCCGGGTCTGGCAAGCAGTACCGGGTCGTTGCTCGGTGCGATGCCGTCGAGCAGAATCAGGGGATTGAAAGCCAGGGCTTTTTCCGCCGCGGCATTGTCGGCTACTGGCGCCTGCAAGTGCAAGACGCCTAGGTCCACAAGTTTTCTTTCTTCCGGCCAGATTACGGTCGGGTCAATGATCACATCGTCTTTTTCAGCGACTTGTGCCAGCAGGCGAAATTTCACTGTGCCCGCTTCAAGTCGTCGCGGCAATTCATCGAACAAATAATCGGGTGTGGCTGTCGCAACCTGTTCCGGCGTCAAAAATTCCTGGCCGTTGAGCGGTTCGATGCGGTAGCGGATGTGGTGGCTTTCGCCCTTGGCATTGGTGAACTGGAAGGCATTGATGCCGTGATAATTCAGGCTGGCAAAGCTCGCCGGAAATGGTTTGGGGATGGCGATGAAGCGCTGTAGCGAAGGCGTTTCGGCAATCATCTTTTCTACCGGGGTGGGTTTGGGGCTGTCAGCCTTGGTGGCAGTCCGCGCATTCAGGAACGCCAGAAATGCTTCCGGTGTCGATACCGGGAAGGCGTTCACGGAAAGACTGACGATATCGGTGATGCTGCCATCCGGCAGCTCAAAACGTATGGCGATGCCACGCGGGTTGGCGCCGGGGTTGGTATCCTCGATCGTCGGCACGCCGCCGGCGTTGGAGAAGCGCACGGTGACTTTGCTCGGCGTGTCCTGCAGATGGGCAGCCTTGGTCAGGGTGCTCGCCGTGGCGGCTGGAGTGAAGGTGCCGCTGACCACGATGCCTTTGGTGTGATTGGTGCGCAAGCCTTTATAGGGCCCCTTTGCCAGGGTGACCTGCGCATCGACGATCTGTTCGACGACCGATTTGTTGGGCGCCTGGTCGGCGAGAGCGGCTGTTGGCAGTATCGCCATCAGCAGGCAGGAAAGGATATTGAACGGACGGAATTTTTGAATGTTCATGGCGTCACTTTCTTGGTGGCTGGTTGAATGCATAGCATATTTTTTGGAAGTATTCCGATGCAAAAACTTCATGGTAGTTTGCCTTGATACACATGACTATCGTTATGATTGTTCGGGAGGATTTAAGTTTGCTTATTGCGCTTGAACCTACGTAAAATAGCGGGATAGCGCGCATGCAATTTCAACCATTGGCAAAAGTTCACCATGATTCACCTCACGATCAACGGCAAAGTCAGAGAATTTGATGTGACGACCCTGTACGTCAGCGATCTGGTTGAAAAGCTGGAACTGACGGGCAAACGACTGGCGATAGAGTGCAATGGGGAAATCGTGCCGCGCAGTGCCTTTGCACAAACCTTACTGAATGATGGCGATAAACTGGAAATAGTCGGCGCCGTAGGCGGCGGCTGAAGAGAACATGACAGATA